>JAAZKK010000079.1 GCA_012799825.1 Clostridiaceae bacterium
GTCGATTCATAGATCCTCCAAGTGCAAGGGTTTTCCTCAATATCCTGCATTTTGCTTGCACCTATTATACTGGATATAAACCGCTAATCGCCTTATCTCAAGCATTTGATGCCTGCGCAGTAGGCTCGAGATATCTTCTCAGTTTCACACAAAGATCACAGATAGGGGAGTTATGTGTTTGATTTGTCAGCGATTGATATCCAGATGTTCCATTAGGTCGAAGAAGAGCGGCAAGCCGCCTGTGTGAAGAAAAACGACGGTCTTCTCTTTGATATCTTGTTTTATCAAATACTGTTGCATGCCCCACCAGGTTTTTCCTGTGTATGTCGGGTCAAGGGGAATGCCGTCTGCAGTCAGTACCGTTCGGATGGCGTCCAAAATGCTTTCGTTGTACTTTCCGTATCCTCCCGCGATATAACTGTCATCGATGTGTAAGTGATGATCAATCCAAGCATCAGGTATGGCTTGCTTTCGCTCTTCACCTAACCGATGCAGAGCCGTTCGCACATGGGAAGACGCCTTTTCGCGGTCGCGGGCGATGGAGATGCCGACGATGTTCATGGAAGAGTCGGTGAGGTATTTTCCATAGAGCAGCCCGGCGAGGGTACCTCCCGTACCGCAGGGAAGAAAGAGATAATCGGGCGCGATCGATAGCGCGTCCGCCTGCTGCGACAGTTCGCTGAAAACGTCGGCATAAGGTGCAGCGGGTACGGCTTCGTTACCTTTTCCGAACGTGTTGCCGTATATGTAATAAGGGATCTCACCCTCTTCCCGAAGGCGGTTTATTGTCGACTCGACGCATGGTGCGACGGCATCTTTGGAGCAATGAATGATGTTGGCGCCGTAAAAAAGAGAGAGACGACGATTGAACGTCATGACGTCTGCACCAGCAAGATGCGCGCTATCTGACAGCGTAAAGAGCTGTGAAGGCTTGTCATTGAGGGCAGTGGCATCTGTATTGGCCGATTGGCCTAGATGTGCACGTGATTCTGCATCAGAACGATTGTCCGGTTCGTCGGGCGAAATGATGTAGCATTTCACGCCATATTTCTTCGCCATCCAAGAAAGCACGCGAGAGAGATTGGAGCGGACATTGCCGTAGCCGACCATGCATGTGCCGCCTTTTTCAAACATATCTTGGAAAAAAGCGGCTGCGATGCGGACTTTGTTGCCTCCCAATGCATACGGAATTAAATCATCTCGCTTATACCAGAGCGTGTTCCCGGAAAGGGAAGATGACGCGGGATGAAGCGGCGTTATGGGAAGAGTTATCGGTCGTCCGTTCGCGTTTTGCGGCGCGGACGTTTCTTTGGTTTCTCGTTGACTCATCGATTGCCGTACATTTTTTCGTAGTAGGTGCGGTATTCGCCGCTGATGATTGTCTCCCACCATTCACGATTCTCCAAATACCATGAGATCGTTTTCTCGATGCCTTCGCTAAACGGTGTCTCCGGAAGCCAGCCGAGTTCTTCGTGGATCTTCGTTGGGTCGATTGCGTAACGCAGGTCGTGGCCTTTGCGGTCGGCCACGTAGGTGATGAGTTCTTCCGGCTTATCCAGGGCTTTGCAGATCAAGCGGACAATGTCGATGTTGCGCATCTCATTGTGGCCGCCGACGTTGTAGACTTCACCGGGCGTGCCGTTTCGGATGATGAGATCGATGGCGCGGCAATGGTCGTCGACATAGAGCCAGTCGCGCACATTGAGACCTTCTCCGTAGACTGGAAGCGGCTTGTCGTGCAATGCGTTTGCGATCATCAGCGGGATCAGCTTCTCAGGGAACTGCCAAGGACCATAGTTGTTGGAACAGCGGCTGATCGTCACAGGAAGACCGTACGTGCGGTGATAGGCTTGGACCAAGAGGTCCGCTGCAGCCTTTGATGCGCTATAAGGACTTGATGTTTGAATCGGAGTTTCTTCTGTAAACAGGAGATCCGGCCGATCAAGCGGCAAGTCGCCATACACCTCGTCGGTTGAAACTTGGTGGAAGCGGGCGACATCGTATTTCCGGCAGGCATCCATCAAGACTTGTGTTCCGAGGATGTTGGTCGTCAGGAATACGCCCGGGTTATCGATCGAACGATCGACATGGCTTTCTGCGGCGAAATTGACGACGCAGTCCGGTTTTTCCTTTTCAAAAATTTCAAAGATCGCTTCACGGTCACAGATATCGTCTTTGTAAAATGTGAATGTCGGTTTTTTCAGTGCCTCAGCAAGCGTTGATAAATTTCCGGCGTAAGTGAGCACATCAACGCAGATCACGCGAACATCCGGATGATGCTCAAGTAGGTAATAAATGTAATTTGCGCCAATAAAACCCGCGCCTCCGGTCACTAGGATCGTTTGCATTTTAACCCTCCAATGATGTCAGCCGAACAGCCTTTTCTTCAAAAAGCGCACATTTCGCGGTCGTGTGACAACACGAAAAACGCATTGGATGCGCTCTGCGTTTTTGCGGTCTGTTAGCCGTGATTTTGTTCATTGTAGCAGATAACGGAGCGCTTTCGTCGAATTGACGCTGTCAGTTTGCTTAATGTTTCTCTAGACGGTTTTTGTTTAGGGGATGGATGTAAATAAGCACGGTCGGTTTTTTATTTGTAATAGAGCGTATCCGTTGAATCAACTTTGTCAGTTTACCGAACTCTCACCGGATCGATGTTGCGATCTTACGGCAAAGAAGCAACGTATTGGATTGACGTTGTGATCCTGCGGCAATGAAGTCGCGCACTTGATTGGCACTATAATTTTCGAAAAAAGAAGCAACGTGTTGTGTTGACGTTGTGGTTTGCGGTTATGAAGTCGTACTCCTTCTCTTGCCGATTTAGTCGGAACCGTTCACAGGAACGGAGGTTGTTAACCGGTCGAGCCTTCATCGGTACGATCATTCGATCGTGAAGCGAAAAAGGAACGCGCTTTTCTTTTGATATAGAGGTACGATTCAAGTTTGAACAGTTCCGCTAGCCCGATATAGAGCGCCACACCGGCAACGAGCTGAAGTAGTAGTGTGATCCACGGTGAGAAATAGGCAAGACGGATGAGAAAGATGGCGCCGCCCATGATGAGCGAACATGCCGCCGAAGGGAAGAGATCGCGCACCTGCTCATTGAGCTTGTAATTCAAGAGAAAACGGTTGGGGTACATGTTAACAAGACCGCTAAATATCGTGCTTACGGCTGCGCCGGCGGCAATAGCCATAGGGCTTTCGAAGAAGTATACCGATGCGGCGAGAATGCCGATGCCAAGAAGTGCTTTGACGATTTCAAGACGGAGGAACCAATCGCTGCGCCCCCGTGCATTGATGGCCTGCAGGTTCGCCGTATGGATCGGATAAAACGCATATACAAAACAGAAAATCTGAAGATAGGGAACACAAGGAAGCCACTTGTCGGTGAGCAATATGTGTACAATGGGCTCTGCCGTCACGGCAAGCAGTGTCAGCACGGGAAAGAGCACAAAGCAACTGGTGACGATGGAGCGACGCACCATCACCTTGAGGCGTTCAACGTTATGCTGTTCCCTTGAAAAAACAGGCAGCATAACGGTCTGGATTGATCCGTTGATGTTGTTAACGACGAGGTTCGGGAATTGTTTACCGCGGTTAAAGAAGGCTAGTGTGCTGGAGCTGTATTTTTTTCCGATAACAAAGCTTTGAAGTTCTTGATACAGCGCGTTAATCAGGCTGGAACAGAGCAGTTTCCATCCAAAGGTGAAGAATGTGCGTACCCGCGCAAAGTTAAAGATAAAACGAGGGTGCCAACGCACGACAACCGTCAGCAGCAATGAGGTTGCTGCATGGTTGCTTAATTGTTGTGCGACGAGTGCCCAGACGCCGAAGCCGCGGTACGCGAAAAATATACCGATTGCGCCGGAGATCAAGGCGGCGGCAAAAGAACACCACATCAGCGATTTGAATTTCATCTCGCGTGTGATCCGCGCTTGCTGAATCGAATTCAGCGCGCCCGGTATGAGAATCAGCGCAAGCACACGCAAAACGCGTGTTAATAAGGGCATGTTGAAAAACTGTGCGATGGCGGGAGCGCCAACGTAAAGCAATCCGTAGAAAAGGATCGCAATGGCGAGACTGATCCAGAATACCGATGAGTAATCATCTTCCTCTACGTCATCTGATTGGATTAGCGCCGTATTGAGCCCGCTTTGGACAAAAACTTGAGAAATTGTGATAAAAATGGCAAGAATCGTCAGCACGCCATAGTCGCTCGGGTCGAGCAAACGCGCCAGAATAATCTGGATGACAAAAGAGGTGCCCTGACAGAGCATGCGCTCGGCGTATTTGAAGCCTAAGGATCGTATGACTGAAGGTCTTTTATTCATGATGTCATGATACTCATAATGAGGCGATGATTAAATCGCTCCTTTCTTGTCGTCCATTCTTGCTTTCTCTGAGGTGTTGATTAAATCGGATCTTTTTTGCCTTCCATTGTTGCCGTCCCTTAGGCGGTAATTAAATCGGATCTTCTTTTGTCCATTCTTGCCATCCATGTATTATATTATAGATTGACCGTTGCCGTTGCATCTCACGTGTTACTTCTGAATAGAGAGCTCCGATTTTGCGACACGGGACAAAGGGCAGATCGTCGCATTTTGCGTGTTATCTCTGGAGGGTGAGAGTATGGCTTTTTCTGGCTCTATAATCGCGTCGATTGCATCTTGCGTATTGTCGCTGAAGGGAGACCCTTGTCAATTATGACTGCGTCCATTCTTCATCTTTTTCCTGCGGATATGGCGCACATCTACAGGCACTATATTCGCTTCATCAACGAACACTTCGACGCGAGCGCGCATGCCTTTTTGCTCGTCAGTCAAGGCGCTTCGGAAACGCTTGAAAAAGCGATTCCGGAGTCGATACGCCGGTACGACAATATAACGCTCTTTGACTACGACGATCGCAGAGATCGGACTTCATTATTTTCTCGTATCGATCGGGGACGTTTGACTCTCTGCCACTCCCTTTATTTTCCGGTGCGGTTGTTGGTTCAAATGATGCTAAAACCGTATCGTATGCGCCGACTTGTATGGGTGTCTTGGGGGCGGGACATGACGAGCTGGTCAGCGCCTAAAGGTTCCTTGCGCCGTCGGATCGGATATTATTTCCGTTGCCGCGTTCCTTATTTTGTCGCGATCTTTGAACCGGATCTTGCGACATTTCAGCAGAATTATCGCTCCGGCGCGTGTACTTTTCTTGCCGGTTACCCAGTAACAATTTACAGCGGCCTCGAGAACCTAAAAGAAGTTGTGCCGTCGCTCCCTCATAAGATCGAACAAGACCTTCCCGTCAACGTGATGATCGGACACTCGAGCACCGATGAGCTCCGTCACCTCGACGTGATTCGAGATCTTGCTCACCTGAAAGATCATAATCTGCGCTTCTACTTTCCTTTAACCTATGGCGATTCAGCGTATGGCGACAACGTTTCAGGAGCGGCAACGGATGTTTTCGGTAAAAAAGCGATCTGTATGAGAGACAGCATGCCGCTTGAGGATTACCTTAATTTTCTTGCCTCGGTGGATATCGCCATCTTCAACACCGAGCGTCAGATTGCGCTCGGCAATATTCACCCGTTGCTTTATATGGGGAAGACGATCTATCTGCCGCATGAATCTGTCTTATCAAAGCATTATCGTTCTCACGGTGTTCCCATCGTCGATTATGAAAGCATCGCGACATCTACATACGACACATTCGTCAAGTCCGGAGATGTATCGAAAAGTCGAGCTTATGTTGAAACGTACGAGCTTGACATGGATCGCTTCGTCTCCAGTTGGTCAGACGTCTTTTCCATAGCCTCTTTATAACCTCTTTATGCCCTCTCTTCAAAATGACAAATGCCTCACATTGTTGTCATGTGAAGGGCGCTGTGACCTGTGCGACATGTTCTTCGATCAGCTAAGACGCTCAACCATCCGGCGGAAAAACAACACGAAGCATCAGCGCAAGAAAATGTTTTACGCTAACGTTCCCATCGGATCCCAAGGCTCGAGCTCTACCGGCTTTTCTTCGAGAATGGCGCGAGCCTTGTCGCTCAAATATTTTTTATTGACGACGGCTTGGTAGACATAGCGGTCAAACCAGATGTCGCTTCCGACAAAATAGCCTTCGCGAGCGATCTTATCGCCCCATGAATTCTCAATTTTCCACTTGGTTGGCGCATCATCTACAAGATTTACACCTGTGAACAGCATGGCGTGGTTCATCGCGCTTTCGCCTGTGTGGAGCGCCTCCTCCTTGGTAATCGAAAAATCGACATCAAAGACGGTTTCGAAATCGAAGGCCTCAGGTGCCCAATATCCATCCTTTCGATCGCCGAATTTGCCGCAGTCGCAACCGAACCAAACGACAGTGTCGTCCTTGAGCTGGGAAAGCACGGCATCTTTCAGTTCCTCAAGCGGGACGTTTAGGTAACGCACCGGTTTACCTTTGACATTGCCCAGAAATTTCACCGTATAAAGCTTGTGATACGGTGTTTCTACGCGTGGCGAGTGAATCAGCGAGATATAGTCATTAAGGTTCACGCCGACAAATTGTTCGTAGAATGACAATGGTGTCAAACTCCTAACACAGTGATACTGTTTATCCTTATCGACATATTCGAAATCAAACGTTTTGGGAGGGACGCCGAAGCTGGTGCACAGCATACCGTAGATTTCAGACAGGCAACGTTCTTTCATCGCCTTTTGCTCTGACTTGTCTCTGACTTGCTTGATGTCTACGGCAAAACGGCGCAGTCGGCGGTTCATCAGATTCGCCAGTGTTCGCGTATTGCTGGACGCATAGGTCTCCGGCATGGCATCTTTCGGTACCAAGCCGTATTTTTGAGTGATCGCGGTGAACATGTCCCATTGACCGCCGTCACCTATGCCTTGACTGTTGATCCAAGCCAGCGTTCGGTCATCCCATGAGCGATCCTGCAGTTTTAAAACCGATTCGAGGAAAAAGTTTGATTTCTCTAATTTGTCCCAGAAGGCCGTATAGTTTTGCGAGAATTCGAAGCGATCGAGATTCAGATCCCTCGCTGTTTTTTCACGCAACATATTCAACGCCGAAAAGATCCAGCAACGCCCTGTGCGCTGCTGGTTCGTCGCGGGAAGGGTTCGAATGTCAATCGAAAAGTAAGATTGTAAACCGCCCATCGCTTCTTGCACGCCAGCCGCATCTTGAATATCAGTTTTCTGAAGGGCGTGGCGCATGGCGGTTGACGTTTCGTTGTTGCTGTATTCGGTTTCCATTCGTTGAAGCAGTGTTTTAGAAATAGATGATGACATCGAAATCCTCCTATAGTTAAGCTCGTAAGGTTTGTGGTATTTTGACAGGCTTTACTGTTATTTCCACTAAGGTTATCATGCTCTGACGGAAATGTCTTCTCAATGTCTGTGCAATGTCAATTATTGATAAATCAGTGTTTATGATAAATCCCTGCCTAACAATCGAACTGTGTTTAGCGTGTTCTATCAAGCGAAGAGCGGGGCGACGACCATGGCCAATTTTTCGATTTTATTAGATTTTTAATCTGCCAAAAAGCTAGATAAGCACTGTTTTTCTTCTTTAATTGAAAAATTGACCGGAAAGAGGTTGGACACTGGTCACTTTTTCAAAATTAATTGATTTTTTGGCCTATGAGAAATAGAGTGCTGGCAGTTCTTATAAAAAAATCGAATTATTGACCAACAGGATCGTGAGGTAAAAAGCGCAGACAGTTTTTCAAGTTTATTAGAACTCTTGGCAGACGGGGTGACGACCATAGCCAAATTTTTGGTTTTATTGGGTTTTAAACCTGCTGAAAAACAAGATAAGCACTGTTTTTCTTCTTTAATTGAAAAATTGACCGTGATCTATACTAAAGTTGCCTGATTTTCTAAATCACCTTAAAAACTGACCACATCTTCTGCTGGAGTGGCAGTTTTTCTAAATTATCTTAAAAATTGACCAAGATATAAAAAGCATGTGGAGAGACACAAAAGTTAAGAGGAAGGGATGTTAGCCCGCACTTTTTATTAACTTTATTGGAAATTAGAAGTGACGGTCGTAGCCTTAGCGAAGGGTTGGAAACAATGGGAGTAGTCTAAGTGACGGATTAGAAGTGACGGTCGTAGTCTAGTGACGGGTTGGAAGCAAGAGACGCGGTTGAGTGACGGTTGTAGTCTAAGTGACGGGTTGGAAGCAAGAGACGTGGTTTAGTGACGGATTGGAAGTGACAGTCGTAGTCTTTTTGACAGATTGGAGGTGACGGTCGCTGATTATTGACAGATTGGAGGTGACGGTCGCTGACTATTGACGGATTGGAAGCGACGGGCACAACATCGAGTCAATTTGGAAGATCAAACAGAGACGATAAGAATTCCCTCTTTGTCGTAGGGGAATTGTTCGGCGATGTGACCGTCTCTGAAATCAAAGGCTCCGCCGTGCGCGGTCGGTTCGTTGGACAGGACATTGACCATGAGTGTACGGCTTGCTGCGAGATAGGCCTGATCGGCATACTCCTGTTCAAACGCATGCCATTCTTCAAGGCTGAAGTTCACATAAATCGGCCATAGTAACAGCCCGTTCGTCATAAAGCGTTCAGGAAATTCCCACAGATCGCCGCATAATGTGATATTGCATAGTTTCCCGCGGTACAGAAATTCGCGCACATCGGTTCCCTCTTGGTAATGCTCGTCAGTTTTGCTGATGACTTTCCAGCCTGCAGAAATTCGTCGGTAGTTGTGGAATAATTTACCCCGTTCCAAGAGAGCACAGGACGAGTAGAGCGTGTCGTCCTCCTTTTCGAAATAACCGAAAAGCAAGTCTGTTTTGTAGAAAAGTGTAAGCTCGCATAGATGTTGGATGACATCGCTATCTTGCGCGACGGCGATCTCAATGTCGTCATCGATATTCCAAGAAAGCGCGTCAAATCCTTGGAGAAAAGACTCTCCAAAGCAGAGGAGGTCGACTTTGCCGCGCGATAGCTCAAAAGCTTCCTCCATTTTGCCGATATTAAAAGCTATGTCGTTATTCTGAGAAGTGTAGACAGCAAGGCCGATGTTCATATCATTTTTCCTTTCACGCATATATGCGGGATCGTTTCCACCGGCATTGAACCATGAGTTTTTCTCACACTTTATTGTGTGCAAAAAGGTGCCGTTGTATCTTTAGCTATACTTAAGGAACGAGGAGTCTCATTCATGTTTTCGAGTAGTCGCAAGAACCATACTCTGTCGGCTCGCTGAATGCCAGAATATACTGGACGATCTGCGCGTCTCACTGTCCGGCATACTTATAGCATTCAGCATACCCTGACGGTTTAAATGCGAAGAGTAGGATTCTGCAAGCTCGATCTTGTCATCTCATTATATGCTAAATACGCTCATTTGATTCTTTGTGTTCTCCGGAAGAGCCTCGAATGCATAAATGAGGCTGTAAGACAATTTCTTGATGCGGGAATTGGGCGTAAGATTTTGAGTGGATCAAGTCCAGTAGCGTGCGTATTAGTACGGCACCTAATTGTTGGATGGGCTGTTCTAACGTCGTAAGAGGCGGTTCAGCCAATTTTGCGATGGGCGAATCGGTAAAACCTGCTATGGAAAGATCTTCGGGAACAGCGATCCCTGAATGTCTTGCCGCTCTTAAGATGCCGAATGCCATTTCATTGCTTGCGCAAAAGAAAGCATCTGGTTTCTCATCTGCCCGAAAAATCTCAAGCGCCCTATGGTAACCGCCTTCCATATCATTGATCGTATGAATAATCCAATCATCGGAGAAGTCGGTCCCGTTCTCAAAATAGGCGCGTCTCCACCCGGCGCAGAAGCTTTCTACAAATTGAAGAGAGGCTTTTTCGACCATAAGATTGATTTTTCGATGGTTGAGAGCTAGAAGGTATTTCGTCATGCGATACGAGCCTACCTCAAAATCTGTATAGCATCTCGGATAGGCAGATTCGGAGTAGCTGTATTTTCTGGCAAAGACAATTGGGATATGGTGTTTACGGCATTGTGACACGAAGTCATCGTGGAAATCTCTTAGCGCAAAAATAATGCCGGCGATGTTGTTGTTTAGCAGGGAGTAAAGCTGCGAGGTCGCTCTTTTGTCAATTGGTGAAATCGGGCAATAGAGAACCGCACCATATTGATCATTGAGAAGGGCCTCAAATCCATAGAACATCGATTCATAGAATCGATAATCTGCCTCGTCGAAGATGAACAGCAAAAGTGATGATTGACTCTTTTTGTTTTGCAGAGTTCTTTTTGCGACGTAGCCAGTCTTATGTATCGCGTCGATGACGCTCGCTCTCGTCTCAGGCGATACCATCTGCGGCTGATTGATGGTTCGCGACACGGTTGCGGTGGATACACCGGCTAATTTGGCTACTTTTCTAATATTGACATGCTCATTACGTTTCATGACCATTCTGCCTATTTGCTTTCGGACATATCTCACGTTGACACGGTTCAGACCGTGATGCTGTGATTCTGCCTATGTGCTTTCGAACATATCCCAATAAGCGACCTTTTAATCGCCGTTCAAGAAAGTGCACTCGTTATTGCTATTAATGCTTATCCTCGCAAATCGTGTTTTCTAAGTATAACAGATTGAAAAAAAGTGATTGAAGGCCTGAAGTTACATGACATCATCGATTGGGCGCTCTCGATCACAGATCACAGCGATTACACAAAGAGCCTAAGACTATAGGGACTCATCGTTGAGTTTGCACGTCGAGTGAATGACATTGTCCATCTCCCTCATGTCCACAGAAAGAGTTGGCTGATATGCGTCTGTCACAAAACATAGTAACCGTTTCCTTTGTGCTCACGCGAAAGAGTGCCGTACTTGATCTATCTCAAATACGGCACTCGCTTTTTAACAGGTTCTTTTAGTTGTTTTCTGACAAGTTTTTTAGTCGTTTTCCTTCGCTGTCTCTTTTAATTTCTGCTATCAGCAATCCTGATTGCCTGCAGTTACCCTAACAGCTTTCTTTAGTCGTTTTCCTTGGCAACTTCCTTGACAACTTTGATTGACGATGAACGGTCTTGTTTTGGCTACTACATTTTCCAACGATTACGATCTTCTTAGCCTTCGACTGTTACCTTGTCTGTGTTCTCAAGGTAAGGCGTCAGGATTTCCATAAATTCTTCGCCTGTAATGGTTTCATGTTTCAGCAGATAGCCGGCAAGCTCGTGCGTGGCATCCTGATGTTGACGGAGCAACGTCGTCGCTTTATTATGGCAGTGCGAGACGATCTCGACAACGATGTCTTCGACTTCTTTCATTGTCTGCTGCGAAACAGACATGCTGCCCTCGTCTCCCATGTAGCGTGAACCGCTGTCTTGTAGTTTGACCATGCCGAAGCGTTCGGTCATCCCGTACTGTGTTACCATGCTCTTCGCGACGGACGTTGCCTTTTCGATGTCGTTGGAGGCGCCGTTCGTCATCGTGTTGAAGAATACTTCCTCTGCTGCGCGACCGCCACAAAGCGTTGTGATATATGTGAGCATGTCTTCTCTTGAGAGAAGATTCTTCTCTTCTTCCGGAACTTGCATTGTGTAGCCTAATGCACCGGAAGTGCGCGGAATGATCGTAATCTTCTGAACAGGCATGCTATGTTTTTGCAGCGATGCAACGAGAGCGTGCCCAATCTCGTGATAACTGACGATCTGCTTCTCTTCCGGTGTGAGGATATCTTGCTTTTTCTGTTCGCCGGCAATAACGACCTCGATGGATTCTTGGATATCTTCCTGTGTGACGACAGTCCTTCCATGTCGCACTGTACGCAGTGCCGCCTCATTTAGAATGTTGGCTAGGTGAGCGCCGGAAGCACCTGCTGTGGAGCGCGCAACCAGTTCGTAATCGATGTTATCGGCGATCACATAGTTTTTGGCATGAACCTTGAGAATAGCGACGCGGTCTTGTAAGCTTGGGAGCTCGACGCGAATCTGGCGATCAAAGCGTCCGGGGCGAAGCAAAGCAGGATCGAGCACTTCAGGTCGGTTCGTCGCGGCGAGGACGATGATGCCGAGGTTGCCGTCGAAGCCGTCCATTTCCGTCAGTAGCTGATTTAGCGTTTGCTCACGTTCATCATTAGTTGACATACCTGATGAACGGCTTCTGCCAATGGTGTCAATTTCATCGATAAAAATAATGCATGGCGCATGTTTTTTTGCTTCATCGAATAGTTCGCGCACTCGTGCCGCACCGCGACCTACGAACATTTCGACGAATTCGGAACCGGCGATCGAAAAAAACGGAACGTGTGACTCACCGGCGACGGCTTTGGCCAGCAGTGTCTTTCCCGTTCCCGGAGGCCCTACCAGCAGTGCGCCTTTGGGACATTTTGCGCCGACTTTTGAATATTTATCGGGGTTTTTCAAATAATCGACAATTTCTCGCAACGAAGCCTCTGCTTCCTCTTGCCCTGCCACATCGTCAAATGTCTTGCTTTCATGTGAAGGCTCATATTTTTTGATGTTCTGTTTGCCGAAAAGTCCGCCCTGCATGCTGCTGACGCGCTTGCTCATCGAGTAACGAAGGAAGATGAACAGGAGGATGGGAATGCCCCAAGTGAGAAGAAAAGACAAAAAAGTATTTGGGGGCTCGGGTATGGTAGCCGCATAGTTGATACTCTTCTCTTCCATGAGCTTTATGATGTCCGGATCATCCATCACACCGGTCTTGTATATGCGCTCAACACCGTCTTTGTTGAGAGCGACGAATAGAATTTGATTTTCGTCAAAACTGACTTCTTTGACTCGATCTTCCGCGATCATATTCCGGAATTCGGAATAGGTGCTCGTGATAATACGGCTCTCCGCAATTTTAGGTATAATCACGAAGTTCAGTAGCAATATTATCACGAGTCCGAAGAGATAAAATCGAAGTACACTTGGATTAATGTGCGGGCCTCGATTGTCTTCTTGTTGGTTTTTGTTGTCTTGCACAGTCGTTCTCCTTCTTGTCATTCTCTTACTATTATTAATGATTATTTTTACAACCGTCACGGATATGCAGGATTATGCTATCTTGACGTTGATTCGACTTTCCTTTGCAAAGCATAAACAGCAACCTTCCCTGTCAAGGTCATGTTATTTTAATATAGTTATTTGTCAAAAATGTGACGTTGTGTAGAATTGCTTGTTAAAGTTAAACAAAAACAGAACGCAATGAAAGCTATTACGTTCTGTCTTCATTATGCCTCTTGTGAAGATCGTCTTTCATTCAGCGGTGATCAGATGTCGGAATCCGGTAAAACCGGTGATGCCGTTATACGTGTTATTTGATTCCGTCTTTTGCTGCTTTTTTTGCATGGTGTTTTCGTTGGAAATACTTAATGATTTCAACGATCGGGATAATCAAGGAGGCTAAGCCTATGGCGACAAGATATTCCACAAAACTGATGTGTTCAAAGCCAAAAGCATTCGTGAGGAAAGGCACATAGAGCACCAACGTTGTGGAGACAAAACTGGCAAGCGCCGCAAAGACGAGAGTTTTGTTCTTCGTTTTTAGTCTGAAAATGCTGCCTCGCTGTGAGCGCATGTTAAAGCTGTGGAAGATCTCTGCCATGCTAAGCGTCAGAAACGCCATGGTCATGCCATCCGCACTGTTGAGATTTGACCAGCTACCGCCTTCAAAAACGTGTCCAATGAAATAAGCCGCAAGCGTTAAGATAGTGATCAGCACCCCGTTGTAAGCGATGTCGACGCCTAAGCCTCGTGAAAATATGCCGGCAGAAGGTGAACGGGGAGGACGCTTCATGACATCAGATTCTGCTTCTTCGACGCCGAGCGCGAGGGCAGGGAAGCTGTCCGTAACTAGGTTGATCCACAGCAGGTGAACCGGTTTTAATATCGTGAAATTTAGAAGTGTGGCAGTGAAAATGCTGAGCACTTCACTCATGTTAGAGCTGAGAAGGAATTGGAGCGCTTTGAGAATGTTGTCGTAAATGCGGCGTCCTTCTTCAACGGCGTGGACGATGGTGGCGAAGTTGTCATCTGCAAGCACCATGTCGGCGACGTTTTTCGTCACGTCAGTGCCGGTAATGCCCATGCCAATGCCAATATCGGCCGATTTTATGCTCGGCGCGTCGTTCACGCCGTCTCCGGTCATGGCGGTGACGTAACCTGCGTTTTTCCATGCGTTTACGATGCGCACCTTGTGTTCCGGCTGCACGCGAGCGTAGACGCTGACGTGCCGGAAGACGCTCTCGAATTCGTCGTCGCTCATTTTGGAGATCTCTCTACCGGTGAGCGCTTTATCTTGAGAACCGAGGATTCCAAGCTCTTCGGCGATAGCGCGAGCCGTGTCGACGTGGTCTCCGGTGATCATGATGGGACGAATGCCGGCGGAGCGACATTCATCGATAGCGGCTTTGACTTCCGGTCTGACGGGATCCATCATGCCGGCAAGGCCAATAAAACAAAGTTCTTTCTCGAGAGTGGAGGGTTCATTGTTTTCGGGCGGTTCCGGCCATAGGCGTTGCGCGCCGGCAAGAATGCGCAAGGCTTTGCCGGCCATATGGGTGTTTGTCTTCATGATGGTGTTGCGCGCCTCGTCTGTGAGCGGGAGCACTTCGCCATCTTTTAGGTAGGTCGTGCAATGATGAAGCACGACGTCGGGCGCGCCTTTTGTGAACTGGATGATGCCCTTGTCGGTTTTATGGAGGGTGGACATCATTTTTCTCATGGAGTCAAATGGTGCCTCATCTACACGGGGCGCACGTTCTTCAAGTTTTCCTTTAGGCATACCGAGTTCTTTTGCCCAATACACCAGCGCGTTCTCGGTGGGCTCACCTGTGACTTCGCCATTTTCATCGAGTTCAGCGTCGCTGCAAAGCGCCATCGCCGCTGCCAATCTATTTTTATCATCGCTGAAGTAGTCGACGACCGTCATTTTATTTTGCGTTAATGTGCCCGTTTTGTCTGAGCAGATGATTTGCGCACTTCCGAGTGTTTCCACGGCAGTCAGCTTGCGAATGATGGCATTGCGTTTTGCCATCTTGGTGACGCCAATAGATAAGACGATCGTGACGACGGCTACCAAGCCTTCGGGGATTGCGGCGACGGCGAGGCTGACGGCAATCATGAAACTGTTGATCACGGTAGGTAAGGTCGGATGGCCATCTCGGATCAGACTGACAGCGAAGATCACAATGCAAATGGCGATGACCAGTATTGTCAAGATGCGGCTGAGTTGAGCGAGTTTTTTCTGGAGAGGGGTTAAGCCTTCTTTCGCGCTCACTAGCGCATCGGCGATTTTGCCCATCTCGGTGTCGATGCCAGTCGCGGTAACGACGATCTTGCCTCGCCCATAGACCACGTTGCAGCCCATGTAGGTCATATTTTTGCGATCGCCGAGCGGAAGATCGCCATCCTCTTGAATATTGAATTTGCCGGTGACTTTATTGACGGCTACGGATTCTCCTGTCAACGGCGCTTCCTCAATTTTGAGGCTGTTGGATTCGATGACCCGCCCATCCGCAGGCACGGCATCGCCGGCTTCCAGGACGATGATGTCGCCGACTACGATGTCTTCACTTTTGATCAACTGAATATGGCCATCGCGGATTACTTTGCTCGTTGCTGCCGACATTTCCTGTAGCGCTTCAAGGGCTTTTTCTGCTTTGTTCTCCTGATAGACGCCGAGCGCCGAGTTGACGATGACCACGGCCATGATAATGACCACGTCAACGTAGCCATCACCCGAATAACTCGAGGTGATGGCGGAAATCACGGCGGCAACGATCAACATGATGATCATGGGATCTGCCATCTGAGCGAAAAAACGTTTAATGATGGAATCTTTTTTGTCTTCCGGTAGACGGTTTTTGCCATTTTTGACAAGTCTATTTTCAGCCTCTTCCGAAGTGAGTCCGGACTGAGTCGAGCCGGTTTTTTTCAGGACGTCGTCGACGTCGTGTAAATAATGCTTCATAACCACTTGCCCTCCAGAGGGTGACTGTTGCCTTATTTTTTGCTTCCCCAAAAAAAAGCCCATGGATAGGCAAAACGCCTATCCATGGGTCTGATCGTTTAATACAAGTCAGGTGTTTGACACCGGGATGTTGACTTGAACCGTACTTGGCATTGTGATGTGCCTAGTGCGCTGACTACTCCCCCACGGGTGCTTTCATACTATTCTTCTGAAAGAATGATGTCAAGTTCCCGTGCTTCAATTGAGACCAGCAACACCAGTAAGCTGACACCAGTATCACTCTTGCTTTCTGGCATTAGATGGATGTCAAGCTCCCGTTCCGCCGTTGTTGTACCTGTTATCTTTACTGAAATGTTCCGGCCAGAATCTCTTCTAATTGCGCGTCATCGACCTCAATGTTGTAGAAGAGTTTGAAGAAATCTTTTACTTGAGTCTCAGGCGAATCTTCGTAGATTTCTGGATAGAATGTCGCGCCGAGCCAACGAACGCCGAGATAACGGTTGACGGATGGCGGTCCGCCCATGAAACCGTACGGAACCGAAGGAACAATGATGAGTTTGTCATTTTTGACGGCCTCAAGCGTGCTCCACGCGGGATCGTTTTTGATCTCTTCGGCTAATGCGGCTCCATCGACGAGGATGTAGTCGGGATTCCATTGGATTATCTGTTCCATAGAGACTTCTGTGCCTCCGCCTTTTGAAGAGGCTTCGACGTCGGCCACGTTGACGACGGGAATGTAGTCAAGAAGCTCACTGTGGAATGAGCCTACAGCATTCGTGTTGAGTCCGAGATCGCCGAGTGCCCAATAGACCTTGACAACGTCTTCTTCAGGAATCTCCGCTTTTGCCTTTTCGCAGAGCTTAAGCGTTGCCTCGCAGTATTTGGCAAGCTCTTCAGTTCTTGAATTGTCGCCAATCAGTTCTCCAATGTCGCGATACGTTTTCGGCATGCCTGCGAATGTAGCCTCAATAAAGATGGTGGGCGTGTTGATCTGCTCTTGCATCCCGTCCATGTCTTCCTTGATGGTCTCTTTCTTTTCTCCGATGTCAATGATGACTTCCGTCTCTGCCGCAAGAACAGCCTCTAGGTTAAAATCGCTACTCTTTCCGTAAAATTGTCCGAATACTGGCAAATCGCCGAATTTCTTGTCAATCAGCTTGAGTTGCGCGCCTGAAAACTCTCTTGCTTTCCCGCAGAGCAGATCCGGCGCTGCCGTATAAAGGACGATCTGCGCCAAAGGACCTGAGGGCGCAATCCTAGATAGCTTTGTCGGAACTTCTACTTCTCTGCCGACGGAATCTGTAAATGTGCGCGTTTCCGGCTCGGTGGGTTTTGGATCCGTCGGATCGGGTTTAGTTGTAGCAGGCGGAGCAGGTTCAGTCGCTTCAACAGATGGCGGTGAAGACGGCTCCGTCGCATCGTCAGACGGAGTTTTAGGTCCACAGCTCGTGATCATCAACGACAGAGCCATGATCATCGCTAAAACAAGCGAAACCCATGTCAAATTCTTCTTTTTCATGTTTTTCCTCCTAATTTCTTTTTTTGTTTAACATAATTGGTGGCAAATTGATTTGCCGCTCCCATCGCGATGTACCTCATCGCGTATGATCCTTTTGTTGACGCTTTGCCTTTAGCTTTTTTCTGTTTCAAGAACGTTTACAGGCATTTAGTTATGCTCTTTTTGTCTCTGAGATTTCGCGTCACATCTCTCTTTTTGTTGCGTCTTGACTGCGTATTTCTTCGAAATTTGGCAAAACGGTTACGATATCCGTTTTTGCACTTTTTTCTAGGTGTATGGGCACACGGTAGACATGCGATAAAAGCGATTCGGACAATACTTCCTGAGGTTTTCCGAACGCTATTGCAGATCCCCCCTCAATGAGCAACACGTTATCGGCGTAAAGAAAGATATGTTGCGGATTGTGTGTTGAAATGAGCACGAGATAGCCGCAGTTCGCGAGTTGTCGAATCTCTTCGAGGACACGTATCTGATTGCCGTAATCGAGGCTCGCCGTCGGCTCGTCCATGATCAGGATCGGAGCATCCTGCGCGACAGCACGTGCAATCAGAACCAATTGTTGTTCGCCGCCCGAGAGCTGGTCATATAATCGATTGGCGAATGATTCAATTTGCAAAAGCTTCATCGCCTCAACTGCTTTAATGCGCTCGCGCTTTCCCGGTTGCGCGAACATGCTGAAAGAAGCAGTTGTCCCCATCAGAACCATTTCTTCGACGGTAAACTGAAATGTTCCTCTTTGAGTCTGCGGAATATATGCCATCTGCTTGGCACGTTCGCGACTCGACAAGGTTTTAACGCTGAGCCCGTTGATCTTGATTTCCCCTCTCTTCAGCGGAAGTACGCCGAGGATTAACTTGAAAAGTGTTGATTTTCCGGCGCCGTTTGCTCCGAGAACACCGACCACTCGTCCGCGCGGGACGGAGAAGGTGAGATTCTTCAACACTTCGTTCTGGCGGTAGCTGAACGAAACATTTTGCACGTCTATGCCGCCCGACTTCTCAAGATTCGTTTTTATCATCCCGTCACACCCTTTCTGCCCTCACGAATAATGAGAAAAACAAAGAAGGGAGCGCCGATAAACGCGGTCAATATCCCGAGCGGAATACCTGATGTCGTGGCGCGCCGCGCGATGTTGTCGACGAATAAGAGAAAACTTGAACCAATGATCGTCGAAGCGGGTAGAGATACACGGTTGTCACTTCCGACCATCATTCGTGAGATGTGCGGCACGACCAATCCGATCCAGCCGATGACGCCGCTTACTGAAACGCATGTGGCGGTGATCAATGTTGCCGACACCACCATGAGCGTCCTGACTAAACGCGTGCGCACACCCATCGTCGCCGCGGCTTCTTCGCCTAGCGCGAGCAAGTTGAGTTGCCATCGGAGCAGAAGAATGACCGTGATCCCTAAGAGGATCGGTATGGCGGCGAAGGCAAGGGATTTCATGCGAGCCGAATTCAAAGAACCCATAAGCCAATATGTGATCGAAGGCAACTGGTTTGTCGGATCGGCTGCGTATTTTATGAGCGACAGTCCGGCAGAGAACAGCGAGCTGACGACGATGCCTGTCAGGACAAGTGACAGCAGCTTGTTTGCCCTGACAAGAGAAGAGATAAAAAGAACGAGAACAATGGAGAGCAGGCCGAACGCAAACGATGTGATTGTGATTCCTGCCGACGAGAATCCTGCCAGAATCGCAAGCGCCGCGCCAAAACTTGCTCCCGATGACGCGCCCAAAACGTCGGGGGATACCATGGGGTTCTGAAAAACACCCTGGAATGTATGCCCCGCCACTGAGAGCCCAGAGCCGACGAGAATCGCCAGTAGGATGCGCGGCAATCGTACATTGATGAGGACGGTCGTGATCTCCTCTGCGAACACCTCGCCTGTCGCCCAAAGACGGCTCCAAAAGTAACGGATAATTGTTATGGGGTTGATGGAGTACCAGCCAATAGCAAACGAGATAACGACTAGAAAGATGAAAATCGCTCCCATTATCCCGAACCGGAGTGTCAGATGCTTTTTTTTGTTTCCCTCCGAAAGCTCGCCCGGCTCCTCTTCCAACTCTTTTGTGATGGTGCCGTCGTTTTCAAGCACAGCTCTAATGATAGATTCATGTGTCAGAATAGCTTGGCGTCGCTCATAGAGTCTGACTTTATCGGATTCATTAATATCGTAGCGCGAGAGCGTATGCTCAAGCGATTGGTCGTTTTTCCAGACGACGATCAGCGGTGTCGCCTTGCTTTCAAGCAACTGAATCACGCGGTTGAAAATCTTATCGTCAAGGAGCTCAACTCCTCCAAGTTCATCGAGGACGATGACGTCGCCCTGATTGTTGAGCAGAGCAAGCACTTTGTCAGAAAACTGATTCATGTCAAATCGACTGCCCTCCCCCTCAACAAGAAGGAAGCAATCTTTAGGAAAGGTTAAGCCGTTTTGGTGGCGTACGGTTAATAATCCCGTTTCTCGTTGTGTGCCGGCGGCAATATGCGAAAACCCTATTTTTCTCCCATTCTTGGAGATGTGTCGAATCGTCATATATCCGGCGGGGTTCAATGCCGCGTCTCCAAGGTACCGCTGTACGAAGGTCGATTTTCCGCTGCCAACCACACCTGTCACGAGGAGGTGTCCTTTGTAGGAGCCGTCATCATTGAATAAAGCAGACTGCGCGAACAACATTAGGCCACGTTCATTGGCCGGATAAATGAATGTTTTTTCTTGTAAAACTGTCATAAAATGTAAGTTCTTTTGATTCCTGCTTGTTGTATTTCACGAGTGTCGGCGATCGTTTTTGTTACCGTTTCGTCGTCGAGGCTCCTGCATCACCATTTTCACTGTTCCTGCGATCGCTTTTCTCAAAGCCTCCGGCGATCGTTTCGTCACCGCTTCCACCTCTAACCTTCCGGCACGCATGGCCTCTGTTTTCCGGAATGCAAGCGCCCGATCGTTATACTCTCGGATGCCGTGATCGTTTTGCCTTAATCCTTCCGGATCACAGAACTCCTGTTTTCCGGAATGCAAGCGCCCGATCGTTTTACTCTCGGATGCCTTGATCGTTTTGCCTTAATCTTTCCGGATCGCATAGGCGTCATACCGGAAGACTCGAGTGCGAGAATCCGAACACTTCGCATTTCATAATTGTAGCCGACTTATATTTAAAAAACAATCGAGAGCAATTCTTTTTTATGAAAGGAAATATCTTAGCTGAATGCCAAAGGAAGCCGGACAGTGAGAGGCGCGGGTCGTCCAGTTTTATCTGGCAGATCGCCCTGTTCATTTTGTCATTCTAGGAATTGTTAGAGGATAAGGAGTTGAATGTCAAAAATATGTGTGAACAACTGTTTTTTTGTTCCACGTCATTGGCAGTTAAAATAACGGTACACGTAGAAATGTTAGAGATTTGCAGAATCAGATGCGCTCTCTTTAGTATCTGTTGATCCAATATTAGATTCGGAGTCTATGGCTCTAGCATTCGATCCGCCATCTGATATTTCAGTACTTGTTCCGGCGTCTATTCCTTTAGCGTTAGATCCGGGATCTGTTGATCCAATATTTGATCTGGCGTCTGTTGATTCAGGTTTTGATTCTGCGCCTTTAGCCTCGGCACTTGATTCGGCTTCTGTTACTTCAGTATTTGTTCCGGCGTCACTTTTAACATTGCGCGCCATAATATTTTCAGCAACTTTGAGTGAACTTAAGAACCGTTGTACCGTCATCTCATCGAGTTCGCTACTCTGATCTTTGCCTTTTAGCCCAACAAGATAGTCTAACGACACGCCATAATACTCTGCGAGCTTAAGAAGCGTCGTCAAATCAGGTTCGCGAGTGCCCAACTCATATTTGGAAATCGCCTGACGGCTGACGTTCAAATGTTGTGCTACATCTATCTGTCTGATATTTCGCGCTTTTCTAAGAGAGGCTAATCGTCTTCCGAGAATGTTTGCTGATTTTTTCATGTCGGTAAATTGTGTAATATTCTCGGTATGTTTCTCAAGAAAAAATCAAAAAAGCGCCAAAATGGATCGTATCGCCCTTTTAAACTTAGAAAATCACTCGAGGTGTAACTACTCATTGTAGACCGTCATGTCCTCCGGAGGGTGACCGAATACAGACGTAGAGGGAAATATAAAGTTAGGATTGCGCGCTTTAGTATGTAGTCGAAAGGTTGGACCACAAGTAACAACGGCTCAGCGCCATGCCGCAAAATTGAGCAAATTCCATTAGAAAATATGTTATCGAGCCAAGATATAAGCAAATCAAGCTGAGTAAGCGGAAAAAATTTCCTTGTTTCTCTTCAATATTGCAGTAAACACATCGTTAATTACATCTATAAGAACGCTATTCTACCAGCCATATTATTAAAATCACAACTATCCAAAAATACCAGCACTCTATGAGATTTTAAGGAGAAATGCAAGCATTTGAGATCGATATTTGTATGAGATGTTTTGACTCGTTCACTTCATAACCGCAGGATATATCCTTTATGGATTGTCCATATCATCGAAAAAAGCTAGCTGATTCTTTTTGTGTTGATCATCCTTCCAAGCAGCCTTTATTTGATATGTCAAAGTATCAATTATATTAATATTCGTGTCGAAAAACTCAGTTAATGTGATGTGAAAACATCGAAGTGATACACCTTTCACGTCGTCATGACGACCGCTCACGTGTCCACAACACGAAGACACCGAAGAAACACATTTTTGCAAAAAAGCGCCGTAAGCGACGATTATCAGTCATTTTCTTGTCATAAATTTTACATTAAGTTTTCATTTGTCAAATAATGTAAAATCGAAATGCCTCAACTGTCGGTGTTACAGCCTCCAGAAATCTAGAAAGCATTGTCGTGCAAGTTATACACAGAGTTATCAACATTATTAACATTTTTACGGATTCTGTTAATATAAGTCGCTTGTGTAAAGATTTTAAGTCTACTGAACTGAACGAACGTATCATTTGAGTGCGATACGTTTCATTTTCCTATCAGCAAAACATTTGTATGGCATGGATCGATGATGTAAAATAAAATAAAAATCGGAGGTTTGAATGAAACTTGTCGTTGCCAGTGATCATGGCGGATTCTCTCTGAAACAGGCAATTATTGAACATCTTCAAGCGAATGGGCATGAGGTCATCGACGCAGGAACAGACTCGGAAGAGTCGGTTGACTACGCAGTTTATGCAAAAAAAGCTGCATCCATGGTGGCAAGCGGTGCCTGTGAGCGCGGTATTGTCGTCTGTGGGACAGGGATCGGGATATCTATCTCCGCCAATAAGGTTCATGGTATTCGATGCGCGCTTTGTACGAACGAATTTATGACGAAAATGGCAAGGCGTCACAATGACGCAAACATGTTAGCAATGGGGGCTCGAATTTTGGCCGTACCGTATGCATTAACGCTCGTCGATCTGTTCTTAGAGGAGCCTTTTGAAGGTGGCCGTCATCAAAGACGAATTGACCAGATCGCTGAAATCGAAAGGGGAGATTAACATGAAGGCTCCATGTGAAGAAAAAGCGGAATTGTTTGAAAATGTCTATATTTTGGATCATCCACTTATCCAGCACAAACTAACGCTGATGCGCGATAAGAAGACGAGTACCAAAGAATTTCGCGAGCTCGTTGCGGAAGTGTCCATGCTCATGTGTTATGAAGTGACACGTGATTTGCCGCTTCGGAGTGTGAGGGTCGAGACGCCCTTGCAGAAAACTCAAGGGAAAATAATCGACGGTAAAAAATTAGCGCTTGTTCCGATTCTTCGTGCCGGTCTTGGCATGGTCGATGGAATGACGAATCTCATTCCCATGGCAAAAATCGGTCACATCGGCTTGTACCGTGATCCGGAAACGCTTAATGCCATTGAGTACTATTGTAAGTTGCCGAGCGATATCGAAGAACGCGACGTTATCTTACTTGACCCTATGTTGGCGACAGGCGGAACCGTGGTAGCGGCCATCGGTTTCTTAAAAGAGCGAAACATTAAAAACATCAAGTATGTTTGTTTGATTGCGGCGCCGGAAGGGGTCAGAAATATGCACAGCCACTATCCGGATATTCCCATCTTCTGCGCCAGTCTCGACGAGGCTTTGGATGAAAAAGCATACATTGTCCCAGGCCTAGGCGATGCGGGCGATCGCCTCTTCGGAACGAAGTAACGGTCGCGCAACCCTGAACAAACCCACGGGTGCTTCCCATTGTGACGTATTGCAGCACCCGCGCTGTTGTAGTTTTCATTTTCTGATTCTTATAACAAATAATAACCTCTCAACCACTCCTCATAGGTTGCCATTCGGTTTGACAGCCTGGCACGGCAAAGACATGTTTTTACAATTCACGAGTTAATGGATGAGCTGCTTTTTATGTCATCTCAATCGTGAAAAGCTTTGCCTATCGGTTAGTCAGAACGAAAATAAAACACAGCGTCCCCAAACGCAATTCTGCACATCTCCGGCAACAGCTGTACAGTGTGTTTTTTTATTTTTATTCCATCAATGGTTGTCCCGTTTTTCGACCCCATATCTTCAATAAAAAAGTGGCCGCCACTTCGTGTAATGCGAGCGTGGATTCGACTGACGCCTGGATCGTCAAGTGCAAAATCTGCTTTGCGAATGTCACGTCCGATCAGAAAAACGTCAGTTAAGATATACGCGTGCCTACTGTGTTCTTCTTCGGGTGTGCCTGGAAGGCCTTCAGATAACGAGGCGATGCGGAGTGCATTTTCAGAGAGATCAAGATCTTCGGTCGATTCCTCCTCAAACGCCTCATCCGTAAAACCGAATATTCGTCTAAAAAATGAACCCATTATGCTTTCCTCCTTGTGTTGTCGATGCGCCTTTGTCAGATGATGCCGCGATGATACCTGTGTGCTGGTGTTACTATTCTGTTGATCGTCCTTTCGTGCTCGGGAGTGGCGATTACGAACAGAAAAAAGTGATTTAGAACGTGAAAAATCAGGTTCACATGCGCTATATCTGAGATTTTTTTGATCGCTATCAATGGAGGTCTTTAGTTCTTTCTGCCGGTACAATTTCAGATGATCATGCTTCCTATTTTTAACAGATTCAACATGATCAGAGGATTCAGTCTGCTCATGGAATGCTTTTTGATCCCACTGCCTGTACGACTGCAGATGATCATGCTTCACGTTGTCAAAAGATCCGGTATGTGTGGCATAATCCCCGATCAGTCGATTATGCCAAGCGGCTCGATTTTTATTGAGTGTTTCTTCATCCCAATCAAAAACTGCAGCAAACCAGTTCGGAAGAGCATCAATTTTGTGTTCATCAATCAATTCGTCGACGACTTCATTCAAGTACGATATGGATTTGGCGCTAGGTTGTAGTGTTAAGCCGGAATTAGACTGTAACTCTAAGTCGGAATTAGTCTGAAATGCCGCGTCGGAATTAGACTGTAATGTCACGTTAGAGGCGTCCCGTAGTTCCGAGTTATAATCGGGCCGATGTGCCGGTTCAGGTGTGGGCTCCGATGACGAATCAGTGACAAATTGCAACGACAAATCGGAACCAGACCGCAACGCCAAGTCGGATCCATGCTGTAGTACCAAGTCGGGAAAAGGAAGTGTGACAAGAGAAAGATGCATGCCATCAGAGGAATCCGAAGATAGAAAGATTAAGTCAGGGATCAAAAGTTCCACGATCAATGAGAAAAGGTGATCACGAAGCAAATCTACCGTCTCGAGGATTTTCTGAAAAAGATCACATCCATTCAGTGTGTGTTCCTTTCTTTCTTCACATATTTGACGTAAAGAGTAACATCTTGACATTTTGGGTCTGAAGATTATTTCGCCAGAAGTGAGAATACCCCACCACACTGTTTGAAGAAATGGCCAGTTTCCGCTTGTCAGTGCTGTATCTTGAATGGTGTCTAAAGGTGACTTCAGCCGGCATCCAGTACTTGAAAGACACCAGACGCCGGCAATATTCATCTTGTGAAGCTCTATGCTGCTCATGACGGTTAAAGCTCGTTGATAATAGACGGCCTAAAGACTTTGTCGATCAATGATCGCGCAAAGGCGATGATATTTTCCCGAAACAACAGCGCAATGGTAATTAACACAGCGATAATGATGACCACCTCGATCGTGCCGAACCCATCAAGTAGCAGGCGCTTTTTCTTTTGTTCAATCCTTCTTTTATTCATAAATCACACCTCCTGAATGTTCATGTCTGTCAAAGCTACAGCGCCTCGACAGCCTATTTCAGTTCTTTCTTCTGCTTACCATGCTTATCCACTGAATTCTCATGTCCGCTAGGTCGACGGAGCTTCTCCGAGCTATTCGTAATCTTTCTTTGTCCTTTCATGCTCATTCCGCTCAATGCTCATGTTTGCCAAGTCGACGGAGCTTCTCCGACCTCTTTCCATTCCTACTCGACGAAAACGAGCGCTCTTTCTTTCTTAAGTGATTCACTGATAACAGTATGTCGGTGAAGCGATGAGTTTTTCTAAACGATTACCTACCGTTGGGTGTCAATAGGCGACAATTTGACAAAATCAGTTAAATGATTTTTAGTTCGTTGCCTATAGGGAGCGTTTTGACAGGCAACCAGCTTGCCACATTTTTTCAAGTTTTAGTTCATTGCCCATAGGGAACGTTTCGTGTGAGCAACATAATTGACAGACACGTCGCCTTTAGTTCATTGTCAGTAGTGAGCGTTTAGCTAAATGAGCGCATGCTGAGGATCGCCGGGAGCACGACAGTAGCCATGACAACCATGAGATCTATCGCCATTGGCAGGGTCAGCAAAAGAGAGCGTTGTTCAGCGCGTCCTCGGATGGCATCGCGATAGAGCTGACGGCCGCGCTCCGCCTGCATGTGAATGAGATCTAGGATCTCGCGTCCGCCTTCACGTTCGTAACGAGCCATGAGATGGAGCGCCGCTTGGATTTCCGGCAGCGGGCAGCGTTCTGCGAGGTGCTGAGCGGCCATCGCACTGTTAAAGCCGGTATCAAGTCGAAGGACAGCTTGCCGAAGATCAGACGCGACGGGGTTTTGCCTTTGTGTGCGCGTTTGAGGGAGAGCGACCTGCGCGACGATGCGCAACGCACGATCAAGCGTAAGCCCGCTTTCAAGCAAGATATAGAGCGTATTGATCACGGATGGATAGTGAAAACGATATTCCTCTCTTCGCTTACTGGTTGCCGAAGCAACGGAGAGGTCGCGGAGAAGAGGGATAATGAGAACGATCAACAAAACAACAAGCGGATGAGGTCGACTCGAAAAAGCAATAACAACAGCCATCGCGGTGCCTATCGAGAGATCATACACTTTCTGATTCATGTACCGCGCCCACGCAGCATCTTGATCATCCGCCGGAAGACAAACTGCCGAAGCCAACGATAGACCGAGCTGTCCGGGAAGAACATCGAGATAAATTTTAGAAAGGAGACGTGCCACAGGGGACATCGTATCCGGCAATGATTTTCGTTTCTTCTGTTTTTTCTTAGGCGGTTTTTTCATGGCAGTTTTTTTCGGCGCGAGAGCTGTAAATAGTATAAAAATGGCGACCATCGCCATGATATAAAGCACGGCCATGGGGAGTGTAATCGTTTCCGGAGAGAGGCTGCCGCTATAGGTGCCGGAAGCATTATTGACAAATTGCGCCATCACAAAGGGAATGAGGGACAAAATAACAGCTTCACTCGTATTGCCTCGGCGCTCGTGCGCGACCTCAATCTTGGCATTGATCTGCGCCGTCAAATCGTGGTGTGTTTGCCTAACATAAACGTCGATCTTCCCTCCAAGATTTGAAAGAAGAGAAAGAATCGTAAAATCACGCTGGCAGTTTGGGAGATTGACGTCACGAACAAAGGCAGTCAAAGCCGGGCGCAAGGCCATCTGTGCCTGAAGATTGTTGGTAAGACGCTTCAATGCGCGAGCAACGGCATTGCGGTGTCCGATTTGTTCGGTGACCGGATTTACCGCGGAGGCGAGTGCCTTTTCAAGGGGGATTCCTGCAGACAGTCGTGTGTTGAGATAGCCTAAAAGATGCTGATATTGAATGAGAAGCATATCTTCCTCACGACGCCGAAAATAAATAAATAAACCGGTTCCCAAAAGCAAAGCTCCTAGAATGGCCGCTACCCATCCCTCCGGCACTGTTCCGAGGAAGGCCATGGCGCCAAGGCGCGCGGGAAGAACGGCTAGCAACAACCACTGTCCCCAAGCAATGAATTGTCGTATCGCATTTTGAGGAATTGATGAGTAGGCACGCTGACGTCGGCTGCGCAAGTGTTTTGAAAGGCGATTGCGTTTGACTATGCGCGGTTCGTGCGAATAAGCAGGCGATTTTGCTTTTACCGCAATTTTTGCTGATCCCGTCTTTTGACGTGATTTTGGTGAGCGGCGTGTCCGCCTAGAAGCTTTATCTTTCCTTCGGCGTGATTTTGGCGACCCGAAGAGTGTTCTGCGATTTTTCATGCAAACTCCTTTGCTGTCGACGAGGCAACTTGAGAAGGCTAACTTGTTCCTAGTGATCTGAGCGACCCGAACGGCACACTGCGATTTTTTGGGAGCTCCTTTACTGGTGACGTGTCTTCCCAAGAGGTTTGTCTTCCTTTTTGGCGTGATTTTGGTGAACGGTGTATCCAACTAGGATGTTTGTCTTTCCTTCGGCGATTGAACCATCCGAGATGCTTTCAAGGTAGGTGTAAGACAATAGATGGTCTCAATCTGAAAATGATCGCGTTCAAAGCCTCTGATGGCGCTGATTTCTGCGACGCGTCGTCGCCCATCGGGCAGTCGGATAAGGTGCATTATAAGGTCGATCGATGACGCAACCATGTGACGACATGCTTCCCAAGGGAGACCTGATGCGGTCATAAGAAGAAGGGAAAGGCGATCCAACATGTCAGGAATTCCGTTGCCGTGTCCGGTCGACATTGACCCCGGATGCCCCGTCTGCATCGCCTGAATCATTTCGTACGCCTCATTCCCCCGAACCTCACCGACAATAATGCGGTCAGGACGAAGCCTAAGCGAAGATCGGATAAGATCGGAAAGCGTGATGGCGCCGACGCCATCTACAGCCGACGCTCTAGCCTCCAGGCGCACTAGATTATGCCGACCGCTGAGTTCAAGCTCCGCGGCGTCTTCAATGGTGACAATGCGCTCCTCTTCCGGAATAAAAGCAGCCAGAGCATTGAGAAAAGTAGTTTTACCGGATGCTGTGCCGCCACTGATAAATATGTTTTTACGAGATTGAACGGCCTCTTTCAAAAAATGGGCATCCTTCTTGCGGAGTGTGCCGTTCTCGATCAGTGCCTCCATCGTCGGCAGAATGCCTGTGAAACGTCGAATAGAGAGCACGGGACCATCCGGAGCGGCGGGAGGAAGGATGGCATGCACACGCGATCCATCAGCCAGTCGCATGTCAGCAATCGGAGAACGCTCGTGAACGAGTTTGTTCGCGCTTCCGAAATATCGGCTGATGACGTGTGTAAGATGCGCCGGCGAGTCAAACGCAAGATTGGTTTTCTCTATTTTCCCTCCGCGTTCAATGTAGATTTGCGAGGGATTATTCACCATGATTTCTGTAATGTCAGGAGACTCAATCAGAGGTTGCAAAATATCAAGTCCTCGCATGGCATTGAAGATGCTCGAGATCAGCTCAGACTTTTCGGAGACGGTCATGGCGGATCCCTGAGTCCGAATGGCGACTTCAGCGGCGATAATGCGCCGAAGTTCAGTATCGGAGGGCTCATGCTCCGGATTCATATAAGTTGCGATTCTGTTGATCCATTTCTGCTTCTCGCGATGTCCAATTTTCATGTTCGCACCTCCATTTCGTGTTTGGCGGAGCGAGGAAGTTCCAAGATGTCACATTCGGCGGGCAGTTCGGCGAGAAAAAGACTTAGTTCGCGGCGTGCGATCGCCGAAGCTGAAGACTCGACTTCGTCAGGTGTTTCAACATATATGAAGTCGCAAAATGACGCGATGGCTTGGCGTTTTTTCAATGGCAATCCTCGCGAATCGATCCAAACGATCATCTTTTCGTCCCGTGAGCGCGCGTATGATCGGATGACCTGCAAAAGTTGGCGCAGTGTCTCGCGCGTGCAGGAAATCAGATCGTCGGCACGTTCGGGAAGACGAAAAGTGTAATATCCGTTTTCATGCCAGTAAAGCCAGCGTCCAAGTTGAGAATCCTGCGGAGGATCATGTGCATTGACGCGATCGATCAGGTCGCCAAGTGTTCTTCCAGGGCCGTGCTGAAATGGCTCAGTCATGCGATAGAGCGGCATGATGGGCACGTACAAAAGGGTGATTCCTTCTACGATAGCGCGATGCATCACAAATCGACAGGCGCGTTCTGCGAACGATTCAGAAAAAGCGAGCAAGGTACCGGTTTGTGACAATCCGTTATCCGGCGAGTCTGACCTTCGCGCGTCATTTGGCAACAAGGAAAGCAATCTCCGATGGATGTCGGAAACCGCAGAAAATCGTGAGATTATTTTGGATTCCTTTAGGCAGATGTCGTTGCTGAAATGAAAGATCGTAATATTATCAGCACACGGGCGAAAAACAGGGCATAGATCGTAGAATTGTCTTGTGTCAATTGTCTCGGGGAGAATTACAGCAAAAAGTCGCGCGGGGAGAAAGCGCGCCAGTTCTCTTGACGTTGAGTGTTCAAGGCAGTTTGTTGTGCCGCGCAGTCCAAGACGTCCGTTCGAGTCGTATACATATTCAAACGAAGGTGGAAGTGTACCGTTTTTTGTTTGGTCAAACAGGGCATGAACATCGACAATAATGAGGTCATAGGCGTTGCTCATCATCGCTTCACGCTTCAGTTGCAGCTCTAACCTTGTAAGAAAATCAGCGTGGTGATCAGCGATCAGTACAATAGGTTTCATGAACGTTCCTCTCTAGCGTGAATACAAAAATGTGTCATACGGATGGCATAGACCAAATTTTTTCCCGCAGTATCTTCTTTCCTATTTCTATATCGATTCGGTTCTGTGGACGCTATATTTATCGTGAAGGATTGTGGTGAGGAACAAGATCACTTTTTTCCACTGTGAGCTACCATTAGACGTCAATTTGTCGAAAAACATCAAAAAAGTGCGACAAAGGATTATGATATAGTAAGTGCCAAGGTTTTCAGCGTGCTCATGATAACCCGTTTTTTCGGAGTGACTGACGAGGCCGATTTGACTGAGAGGAAAGCTTTGACGCAAACTTTCAAAAGAAAGAACGTGTGTATTACGTGGAAAAGAGAGGAGTTTAGACATGACAGCCGGTAATAATACTTGGCTTTTTACATCAGAATCAATTACAGAGGGACATCCTGATAAAATTTGTGACCAGATTGCGGATGCGGTACTTGATGAACTTATCAGGAATGACAAGGACGCGCGCGTCGCCTGTGAAGTGATCGCGACGACGGGTCTTGTTCTTGTTATGGGCGAGATTACGACCACCGGATACGCGGATATTCCTTCCATTGCTCGAGAGACGATCCGCCGCATCGGTTATAGCGGCAGTCGATTCGGCTTTGACGCGGATTCGTGTGCCGTGTTGACATCAATCGATGAGCAGTCAACAGATATCGCGATGGGTGTCGACATTGCTAAAGAGGCGCGGGACGGCGAGATGAACCAAAGTTTGGGTGCCGGCGATCAGGGGATCATGTTCGGATTTGCAAACAGTGATACGCCGGAGCTGATGCCCATGCCTATTACGCTCGCACACCGTCTGTCGCGACAGCTTGCGATTGTGCGCAAAACAGGTGAAGCCAAGACCTTTTGTCCGGATGGCAAATCGCAGGTGACCGTTCGCTATGAGAATGAAAAACCGGTGCACATCGATGTTGTTGTCATTTCAACGCAACATCACGCTAAAAGCGATATCGAGGAAGTGCGTCAGGAAGTTGAGGATCTGGTTATTTATCCGATGCTCGCAGGCGACCTTTTTGACAAAGATACGAAGATATTTATCAATCCGACTGGTCGTTTTGTGATCGGAGGGCCGCAAGGCGATACAGGGCTTACAGGGCGCAAAATAATATGTGACACGTACGGGGGCTTCGGACATCATGGGGGCGGTGCCTTTTCCGGGAAAGATCCCACGAAAGTTGACCGATCAGCGGCTTATGCGGCGCGTTATATCGCCAAAAATATCGTTGCCGCCGGATATGCGCGTCATTGCGAGGTGCACTTGGCATACGTGATCGGTGTCGCACAACCAGTCTCGGTAACGGTTTCGACTTTTGGAAGCGGAAGTTGCTTTTCTGATGAGCAATTGAGCTCACGTGTGCGAGAGGTTTTTGACCTTCGGCCGGAATCCATTATTGAGAGATTTGACCTTCGCCGTCCGATTTATGCGCAGCTATCAAACTACGGCCATTTCGGACGACCGGAGCTCGATCTCCCTTGGGAACGGTTAGATGCTGTTGATCTGATCTGATGCGGTGATTCGCGATCAGAAGAGCGGCGGTTCATGACAGGAGCCGCCGCTTTTCTTCGACAGCAATCAATATGAGCCGATAGAGTGTGATGGAACAGCAAAATGGTGTGCAGTAGCAGAGAACACAAAGCAGCAAAGAAGATGGAGTAACAGGGTACACAGATAAACAAGCGACGAGGAGAAGTAAAGTGCGCGCGGTTTGTAGAATAATGTGGATAAGTAAAGATCTTGAAATAACAGAATAACGCGGAGTTGTAGAGCAATGTCAAACATAGAAAATGACGCTGAAAACAAAAAAAGACCTCATCTTCTTGCGCAACTTGATATTGGCGATGTGCTTGCTGTTGGAGAGAGTGGGCATGTATATGACGATAGCCGCCCGCCATACGAGTATGATTCATTCACGGAAACCGGCGAAAATATGTATGGTGAAGGTTTGTTGATGAGTGCGTCGGAAGCATCGGATGCAGGTCTAAAAATCGGCGAAAATGTGTATGCATACGACGATGATGAATCGGATTTATATACCGGCGATGTACGTTTTTCAGGTATAGCGTCACGCATTGTTTTTCGAAATGAGCAAAATAGTTATACCGTATTGGAGTTGGACAGCGAGGACGACAAATACACGCTCATCGGTGTCATGCCGGTCATTTCTGCAGGTGATATGGTCGAAGGCGAGGGCGTGTGGAAATTTCATTCTTTGTACGGTCCACAGATTGAAGTCCGGACGATTTTTCGAAGAGAACCGGAAGAGCCCGAAAAAATCGAGCGCTATCTTGCCGCTGGCGCTGTAAAGGGCATTGGACCGGCCACGGCTAGAAAATTGGTTGAAGCATTTGGAGCGGAGACGCTTAATGTGATGCGCGAGCAACCGGAGCGCGTCGCTCGCCTGCGCGGTATTGGCAGAAAAAAAGCTCTTGAATTTAGCCGTGAACTGCAGAAAGATCGGGCTTACCAGGCGTTGCTGTTCATGTTGCTTCCGCTTGGTATTGGCGCTTCGCGTGTGTTGCGGATCTATAAAATGTATGGCCTTCATGCAGAAACTGTTATTCGAGAAGATCCGTTTGCTTTGGCAGAAACTATTCCGGGTATCGGTTTTCAGACGGCTGATCGAATCGCTGAAGCCGTAGGAGTCAGCGGGGATCATCCAACACGCCTGCGCAGTGCCGTCTGTTTTGCGTTACAAAGACATCTCTACCGCGACGGTAATACCATTGTTCCGTCTGAAAAGATTGTCTCGGAACTAAAAGACAAATTAAATGTTGCTGCTGAAAGCATTGAGGCAGCGATCGATGATCTCCTGATTACAGGAAAAGTAGTGCGGCCGTTTGAACCGTTGATACCGATGCCGGAAGCTTTACAAACATCACACCAACCATCATGCCCATTGTCACACCAACCATCATCATCACCCTCGCACCAGACGTCACGCCAACCATTACCTTCCTCATCGCACCAAACATCACACCAACCATCATGCCCATCATCGCACCAAATGTCATGCCAGTCCTCATCAGATCGCGCCATCCTCATCTCTGAATCGCGTCAGGCTTATAAAGACTCCTTAGAGCCCCGGTTGCCTTCGCAGGGGCAATCAGTCATTGATTCTCAGACAAACCGCTTATCTTGTCATGATCAGGAAGACAACACTTCACAGACGATCCGTCTACAGCGGCAAGATCAGCAGGACAATGCTTCAAAGGCAAACCGACTACAGCGGCAAGATCAGCCAGACAACACTTCACAGGATTGTTCTCATCCTTCGGAAGTACAGGAAATGGATGAGGCGACAAGAAAACAGACAGCTAGCGATTTACTAGTTCCGGCTTCGCCGGAGGGAGTCGATTGGATCACGCTCCAAGACACCGCGTTGATTGAACAGCGATTTGCGTGTCGCGTCAGTTTTCTTGCATCGCATGATCTGTCGGGGGATCTTCAAATAACGGAGGAGGAAGCGCTTCGTGCTATCCGAGCGACAGCTGAGGCGGAAGGGTTCGAGCCGGATCAAGAGCAAGTGAACGCCTTGATGATGGCATTAACGCACTCATTCTCTGTTTTAACCGGTGGTCCGGGAACTGGAAAAACAACGATTGTTCGTTTGTTAACCCGTCTGCTGCGAGAGCGCGGCGAGAATGTGCAGCTTGCTGCGCCGACTGGACGCGCGGCACGTCGCCTTGCTGAAGTTTGCCAACTAAATGCTAAGACGATTCATCGCCTGCTTTCTTTGCAAGTAATCGAGGAAGGGCATGTGGATGCCGGCTTTTGGTTGGATGCGGAGGCGTTGGAGGCTGACACGCTCATCGTCGACGAATGCTCGATGATCGATATTTTCCTGTTTACACGGCTTCTCCACTCGGTAATTCCGGGTAGTCGTGTTCTCTTGATCGGAGATGCCGATCAGTTGCCATCGATCGGCCCCGGCCAGGTGCTAAGAGACTTGTTGAGCGCGCCGTCGATTCCACATGCTCGGCTTGACCGGATTTACCGTCAGGAAGAGCACAGGCTCATCGTCTCAAACGCCCACCGCATCCTAAAAGGCGAGCCTTTAGAGATTGATCAGACGCTTGAATCGGATTTTCTTTTCATCCCATGCACAAATGAAGAAGAGATGCAAAAAGGAGTACTAAAGCTTTGTAGTGAGGTGTTGCCCCGCCATTACAAAGTGGACGGCATCTATGGAGCACAAGTGCTAACAGCGATTCGTCGCGGGAAGGCAGGAGTTTCAGAACTTAACACGGTGTTGCAAAAATTCGCGCACAAAGGAATGGTCAGAGGATTAGAGACGCATGGCGACACCTTTATGACAGGTGACAAAGTTATTCAGACGAAAAATCGTTACCAGTTGGAGTGGACGATTCGTGGCACAGGAACAACGGGAAAAGGTATTATGAATGGCGAGATGGGTGTTGTCCAAGCCGTAAGCCTTTCAAGGCGCAGTGTGACCGTTCTTTTTGAAGAAGAACGTGTTGCTGTCGTCGAAGGTGAAGATTTAGACAGCCTCGATTTGGCGTATGCAACGACCGTTCATAAAGCGCAAGGATCAGAATATCCTGTGGAAATTCTCGTCATTCCGGCTGGTTCCCCCTCTTTTTTGACACGCAACCTGCTTTATACAGGCGTCACACGTGCCAAACAGCATCTCTTCCTTTTGACACGAAAATCGACACTGTCGATGATGTTGCGAAACAATGAGGCAAACGAACGCGCCTGCGCATTCCCATATTGGCTCAACATGTTCACGTAGTTTTGTGCGGAGCTGCAAAGCTAAAAGACGGTACAACTAAGCTAAAGAGAACGGAGCCGTCCAACCAAGAAAGTGGCGCTACCTAGGGCTCGCTGAACAAATCAGCTATTAGTATTTTGTCATGCCATCGCAGTCAATTTATGCCGTCTTTTTGCGAAAAATCGCATGGAAAAAATGAAGATAAAAAGATCTCTCAGGATCTTTTGCAA
>JAAZKK010000092.1 GCA_012799825.1 Clostridiaceae bacterium
GAACTCTGGAATCGCGATTTTAAGGTCAATTTTTGAGGAATATTATAGAAATTTTCTAAATAAGGCACATATCGAGCTCTATTCCAAGAAGATCGCCCGTTAAATGGCCATTCTTTAAGTTCTTTTAGGAATACTGGCTTCTTGAAGGACCGTGGACATTATCACTGCTTTTTCCGAAAAATTGGTTTTTATAGACCAGTTATAAAATGAGGAGAGTGCAGGGATAGATGTGTAGTCTAGACTTGTTGAGTAATTGCAACCATCAACAGAGACTCTCTTAAAGAGGATGTTGATGTCATTGATGCTTTGGGACGCCAACAGCGCTATCTTTGTGTTTTTTTCTGCGCGGTGGTGCTACGCTAAGTGCGGAAGAGGGACGGTGCAACAAAAGCGATATGAAAGCGATAAGAAGATTGAAGGTATCCAAGTGTGAGGTGGAATCATTCCAGCCCCTGTCGTGGTGGTTGCGTTATTTGGTGTTGGAGTATCCAAGTGTTGGGTGCGCACAATTTAGCTCACGCTGGCAAGGATGGCGATGATAATATGGCTATCTCAGACTGAGAAGTCCTTGTAAGTTAGGGTCAAAGTTTTGTTGAGCAGCTTGTTTTAGAAAGGGTTTACAAAGCGTACAGCTTGCCAACGACGTAGTTAGTGACTCTTATCGGCAGTAGTTTCCATAGGACAAGAGCTGTTTTGTAGAACCATCCGAGGGATTGGAGAGGCTTCGGGTTCCTCTGTCCGGCGATTTTGACGATGCGCTTGGCTGCGATAAACGGTGAGCCGCCTTTTCGCTCGTCATCTGCCATCTTACGAATGGAGCGATGGACGGTTTCGCCGTAGTCTGATGCTTCGTCGGGGTTCGATACGCGCTTATCGGTGAACCCGGTTGACAAGTCGCCGGGTTGCAGGCAAACAACGCTGACGCCAAAGGGGCGAACCTCATTGGCCATTGCGAGCAACAGACTCTGCATCGCGGCTTTGGAGGCTGAATAGTAGGCTTGGAACGGGATCGGGATGGTGCCGGCCACGGAAGATACGGCGATAAACTTGCCGCGGCTTTCCTTTAGCGCCGGAAGAACGGCTCGGGCGAGGCGTTCCGTTCCGTGAAAGTTGACGTTCATTTGGTCTATCGCGAGTGCATCAGAGGTGCACTCGACGGTGCCGGCGATGCCATAGCCGGCGTTGCTGATGCAGATATCGATGCGTTTTTCATTTGACAAAACGGTTCGAATTGCCTCCCTTACGGCTTCAGGATTTTTTACGTCGCAATACAAGTGCCGGATGCCCTGTCGATCTTCTCCGGATCGCGAAAGGTCATACACGATATCACCCTGTTTGGCAAAAAGTTCACAGGTCGCCGCACCTATTCCACTAGAACCCCCTGATACGACAATGACGTTGGACATAGAAGCCTCCCTATAGGTTAATTTTTCTGCTACAGGCACGTTTTGATTATATCAACAAACGTATTGGCTGCGTGTTTTGAAGAGTAGGGTTCGTACGGTGCCCATGTTTTCTGACAGATCGTGTCTAGGCGGTCGAGGGTTTTCTCGATGGCGTCTTTTTTGTTGGGCACCAGCACGTAGCGTCCAGTTTTCTTAAAAAAATCAACAATTTGACCACTGCTTTGCTCGTAAAGCATGAGAATTGGGCGGTTGGTCGCGGCGTAGTGAAAGGCTTTTCCCGGAATTTGCGTGCCCTGTTTGTTTAAAAGGCAGATGAGGACATCGGCATCTTCTTCGAGTTTGGAAAGTTGCGCGACAGGCACTCTTTTGGCGATGGTGATGTTGTCACGTTCAGGAAGCTCACTATCTGAGTCGCCGATGATCGAAAGACGCACATTCTCTTTTCCGACCACAGCGTTATACAACGGCAGTATATCGCGGTCTTTCCGATAGTTTCCTGTGTAAAGGAGCGAGTGATAACCTTGATGATCCGTACCGGGGTATATACGTGGTTTAACGTAAGGTGTCGGGACGAAAAAGGCTTTTCCGTCTGGAAGAGCGTAGGTTTTTTGCATTGCCCTGAGAGTCACGGGCGATGTGTAGACGACGCGATCAGCGAGTGTCAGAAGACGCGCTTCTTCGCGATGCGCTTTTCTGGCTTTGATGCTAGCCGTTAAGTTGATGTCACTGGCGAAAGGATCGCCCCAATATTGGATCCAACATCCGATTTTGTCGCGGTTTGCTTTAATGACTTCCTCTGCGATCGGATGAGATGATTTTGGATCTGACGATGAAATTAGAGCGTCATAGCGCTCACATAATTGAATGGCTCCTGCGTCTTTTGCATAGGTGATGCGAGTGTCGTAGATGGCGAACTTCCGGAACAGTTTGCCGACGAGGCATTTAATCTTAAAAGATAACGAAGAATCCTCTTTTTTTATGGAGGCGTGGGCATGTACTTCTTTCAATGGAATTTCATAGCGATAAAGTGAAGGGAAGTCGGCAGTTGCCTCCCATCGAAAGGCGTCTCGTTGAGGTTCCACGCTCAAAAGTGCGACTTCATGACCACGAACCACCAATTCTGAAATTAGAGCCATATTGCGAATGTTGGCGGAAGAATTATACTCAATCGCAACGGCTGTGACATAAAGAATTTTCATTATCGTCTCGTCGTTTCCCTTTTGCGAACAGTATACCGAAAACGATGGTTAAATGACATGTAGACAATAGAAAAAAGAAATTGTTGCAATCTAAAAAATCTGTTGGTCTTACATGCTTGGCTTTGTGTGCGCTGTGAGACGCACGTCGGTAGGTGCACGTAGCTGGGCGCACTGGCGGGCGCATTTTGTTAGGAGCACATTTATGGGATCATGTTGGCGGGGAGTACTTTTTGGGTGCATGTTTCTAGACGCACGTCGGTAGATGCGCGTAGCTGGGCGCTCGTTGGTGGGAGCACTTTTATGAGTGCGCGTTGATGGGTACACGTTGGCGGGCGCGCGTTGGTGGGAGCACTTTTTTGAGAGCGCGTTACTGGGCGCGCGCTGGCGGGCGCATTTTGTTAGGTGCACATTTATGGGCGCGCGTTGGTGGACGCATGTTAAAGTTTATGTCATGGAGAGTGCGCACAAGCAAACGCGACTTCATTTTTATGGAGCGAGCTTAGAGAAGAGCGTCGGGCGAAGTTTTAAAGTGATAGTTCAGGGTGGTGTTCGTGGTGATCGCCGCGCACTGCGATGACGCGAGACAAGAATGCTTTTGTGCGGTCTCGTTTCGGGTGGTTGAAGATCTCTTCCGGTGGCCCCTTTTCATAAATGATGCCATCTTCCATGAACCACACCTGAGAGGCGATCTCTTGGGCGAACCAGAGTTCGTGGGTCACGATGAGCATCGTCATGCCATTGAGCGCAAGTTTCTTTACGACCTCTAAAACTTCTGCGATCATCTCAGGGTCAAGCGCGCTTGTAGGTTCGTCGAACAGCATGATCTGCGGCTCCATTGCTAGAGCGCGCGCGATGGCGATACGCTGTTGCTGACCGCCGGAAAGCCGCCTCGGGTACTCGTCGATTTTTTCTTCAAGTCCAACACTCTTAAGAAGTTCCAGCGCTCGATCGCGAGCCTTTTCTTTTTTTAAAAGACCTAACTTGATTGGCGCGAGCGTGAGGTTGTCTTGTACAGAAAGATGCGGAAAAAGATTAAATTGTTGGAAGACCATGCCCATTTGACGGCGGAAGCGGTCGATATTCACCGGTGTCACTTCTTCGCCGTCCACTTTTACCGTGCCCGAATCAGGTTTTTCGAGAAGATTGAGGCAACGGAGCAACGTGCTCTTTCCTGATCCAGAAGATCCGATCACAGCAATTTTTTCTCCGTCTTGGACGATTTCGTTGATATCTTCCAAGATGACTTTGTCGCCAAAAGATTTACGAAGATGGCTGATTTCGATCACTGCGTCGCAGGCTCCTTTCCATCATTCTCAAAATCCGCGTCATGAGCATCACGACGACGAGGTAGATCAGCGCGACCATGATCAACGGCTGCGCTGAGAAGGTCAATGTCCGTATGTTCTCCCCTGCACGCGTCAGATCGGTGAAGGCGATGTAGCCTGAAATAGACGTCTCTTTGACAAGGGTGATGAATTCGTTGAAAAGGGCGGGAAGGACATTGCGCACGGCTTGCGGCAAAATGACGTAGCGCATGGATTTGCTGTAGGGGAGTCCAAGAGAGCGTGCCGCCTCCATTTGGCCTGTGTCAACTGACTGAATTCCTGATCTGAAGATCTCCGCAGCATAAGCGCCGCTGTTGATACCGAATGCCAATGAGGCCACTAAGAGCTTGCTTACACGCACTGATGCGAAAATGACAAAATTGATGATCAGGATCTGGATCATGACTGGCGTGCCGCGTATTACGGTGATGTAAATGCCGGCCAGCTTATCCAGAATGCCGACCTTTGCGCCCGATTGTTTCAGAACTCGGATGATGCTGACAAAAAGCCCGATCACGATACCGATCAGGCTTGCGAACAGCGTCATTAAAAGGGTGTTCTTTAACCCATCTAGCAACCAGAGGTATCGGCCGTCGACCAGGAAGTTTCGATGAAATTCCTGGCCGAAGCTGATAAACCATTGTTCAATCGATGCCCATAGTTCTTGCATGTCGGCCTCAGTTCAGGTCGGCCGCCTTGACGACTAAGACTTGTTTTGCGCCTACTACATAATCATCCGAAAAATCAATCTCCTTAGCGCGCGCTTCAGTGACGGACAGTCCTGCCGCGATGATGTCGATTTTGCCTGATTGAACTGCTGGGATGAGAGAATCAAAGTTCATGTCTTCTATGACCAGTTCTTTGTCCATCAATTTTGCGATGGCGGCCATGATTTCAACGTCTATGCCGATCACCTGATCGCCCTTACGCATCTCGTAGGGCGCAAAGCCACTTTCTGTTCCCATGATCAGGACGCCGTTGGCAGCTCCCTTGTTGAAGTCGATGTTGTCACCTGCGCCTTCCTCATCATTGATGTACTTATCAAAAATATCTTGGAGCATGTCTTCGTCCGACAGCGTCTTCAAGGCAGCGTTGACGGCATCTAGAAGTTCATCGTTACCTTTTTTGATGCCGAATGCATAATTTTCCTCTGTGAGTGCGTCGTCCATGATGACAAGATCGGGGTTGTTTTGCACGACTTTCAGCGCGGGGCCGTAATCCATAATCGTCCCTTGCACTTTGTCCTGTGAAAGTGCCGTGATCGCATCGACGTAGCGTGTAAACTGATCGACGTTGTCTGCTCCGACAATATCTTGTGCGACGAAGTCACCGACGGTGCCGGCCTGAACTGAAATCCGTATGCCCGGTTTTGCGAGAAAAGCCTCTGCGGTCATCGGTGCCGGAGCCTCTTCACTTTCAGATGGTGCGGGTTTAGTAGTGGAATCAGAAGGTTCCGGAGCCGAGGTCGTTTTTGCAACTTCAGCAGGAGCCTTGGTTTCTTCCGCAGGCGGATTCGACGGTTGGCAGCCAACAGCTGCACCGACCATCAGCAAAAATGCCATAAAGATAATAATTATACGTTTCATAGCTTAATCCTCCGAAATATCGTTGACGCACAATAGAATATTAATAAGTATGCGTCACACGAGTTTTATGTGAATGATATTGTAGTCTTGTTTTTCGGTAATTGCAAGTAATAATTCAATATATATGAATAAATAGTCAGAATGACAAGCAGTGCTGTGTTTGTTTGTCTCAGATTATGATGTGTGAACTAAATGCCCTTGTTTATGGTGGGGGATGGCAGGAATATTGAAAAACGGCGCTCGGCTGAGATGTCACTTCGCGTCGAACTGCGAAGTCAATCAAGGGTCACTCAGGTGCCAGGGCTGTGTGTAGGCAGATTTCCTAATGAACTTATCGGGTCGCAAAAGTGCCGGAACTGTGTGTTGGCGGGTCGCTCCTGGACTAGGTGATAACCGGCGTGTGTGAGTTTGGCCGAAGCTGCGTGTAGGCGGATCGCTCCTGGACTAGGTGATAACCGGTGTGTGTGAGTTTGGCCGAAGCTGCGTGTAGGCGGATCTCCTAATGAGCCTGTTGGGTCGATCAGGTGGCCGAAGCTACATGTAGACTGAGCGCTTAGTAGGCCGATTCCGGCACCCAAACCAACATATAGGCGTCGAGGACGACGTCGCGTTTGAGCGGACGAAGCTCGACCGTGTCGATGCCGTCCAGCGCGCTTTCATATGCTGCTGAAACGGAGTCCAGATCTTCGTTCATATCTTTTTCGAGCGTTGCCAGCTGCTGTTGAACGCGCTCAAAAGATTCTTCTGCGCGCTCAACGTTGCCGGTCGATTTGTGTGCGCGGGAGATGCTTTTCGCCGCGGTTGTGCCGCGGTAAACGGTAGACTGGCCAAGGAACTTGCGTCCCAACAAGCCGCCTAGAATGGCAGAACCGATCGAGATGGCCGACTGGCGTTTTGCATCACTTTCTTGATCTTTCGTTCGCTCTACGCGTTCTTCTGCTCGCGCTAGGCGATCGTCGATGGTGCGCTTTTTCTTCTCGTATTTATCGCGTATGGCATCAATGTCAGTATCACGTTTTTCTCGTGCTGCCATCGTCACACGCGCCTTGAATTCGCTTTCGCTTTCTTCGGGATCGGCGAAAAGGCCAAATCCCTTGTGACGTAGGAGCGGCATTGTTGATTCGCGCCAAACAGTGTCGACTAACGCGCGTGACCATTCGTTAAAGGGGGTTTTTCGCCGCGCATCCGCTGGAAGCGGCGCAAAGCGCGCGCCCTCCGGAACATCTGAGACAAAATCCTCCGGTTGTTTCTCGAGGGGTACCGGCTTCTTCCAGTCGCAGATTATGACGTCGTCGCGAAGAGGAGTGAAGCGAGATACTTTCTTCTTGTGCGCAACCCCTTTTTTCTCATCGTGGTAATAAAGTGTTAAATAGCCGGCAAGATGGGGGATGTAGAGATCACCCGGCAAACCGGGGAGAAAACCGACCGAAACGCCGGTAGGCGCCGCGGGCACAGATATTGTGCCTAATATAGCCGATGCTGCAGTATCGCCGTCTTTTCTAAAAGACGCGATTGCCTCCGGATCCTCTGGAGTCTTCGGAGTTCCTGAAGTCGAAGAGGCAGGATGAGCCGGAGGGATCCTTAGGCCGTTCGATTGTTCTCTTGTAAAAGGTGATGCAGGTGATGCTTGAACGATCGTCTGCGCCGGCGTTTGAGGCAACGGGGTGCCCTGCTGTCCTGTCGGGCCGGTTGGTGACCGCATATCTCTTTGCTCTGTTGTGTGAAATGACGGCTGAACGCTACCTTGTTCTGCGGAATGAGGAGAAAACGGAGTGCCCATTTGCTCTGTCACACAAGGTGATGAAAGAACACCTGTTTGTTCTACGGCGTGAGGTGAAACTTGAACACCTGTCTGCTCTGTCGCGTGAGATGATGAAAGAACGCCCAACCGCTGTGCCGTCTGATACGATGATGCCGGAGCAACGGCGTCGGCACGTTTTTGTTGTGACGCCAGATAGCGAATCTGATCACGTGTCAACGGACCGGCAAGATAGGACATACAAAACCGCGTTTTGAAGAGAACTGGGCGCTTTTCACCGGCAGAACGCATAAGGAACTCGCGCGATTTCAGGCCGGCGATCAGCGATTCCAGCTCGGAAGAGGACATGCCGTCTAAAGCTTCATCTGCCATGCCTTCCAAGAGGCGTTTGCGGTCGCGCTCTGTTGTCAAACGCCCGACAAACCACGTTCCGATGTTGCTTAAGCCCTTGTAGTCGATGTCTCCGGGGTTTTGTGTTGCGAGCACGATGCCGAGCCCATACGCACGGGCCGTCTTCAGAAGCGTAAGCAGCGGCTGCTTTGACGGCGGCTTGGCCACAGGCGGGAAGTAGCCGAACACTTCGTCCATATAGAAAAGCGCCCGAAGCGAGGAAGTTCCCTGTTCCGTCCTCATCCATGTCACGAGCCTATTCAGCAGAAGCGTCACAAAAAACATGCGCTCCGCGTCCGGCAGGTGCGCGATGCTCAAGATTGATATTTTCGGACGTCCTGTCGGTGTATAGAGAAGGCTGTGGATGTCAAGGGGTTCGCCTTCCAAAAAAGCGGAAAACGACGGAGAGGCAAGCAGGTTATTGAAACGAAGCGCCAGTCCGAAACGATCCTTTTCCGGCAGATATGTCTCGATATCCATGACGCCGACTGTTGTGATAGGCGGCTTACAGATCCAGTTGATCAGCGAGGCGAGGTCAAAATTACGACCTTCAAGCCAAGCTTTTCGGATTAATAGTGTAAGAAAAACGTGTTCACGACTCGTCACCGGATCGGCATCGATGCCGGCAAGATGGAGCAGACTCGTCGCCGTCGTTGAAACAACGCTTTGGAAAAGTTCTGCGTCCTCAATGATGGCGTTGGCGGGCTTTTGGAATATGCTTTGAAGGGATAGGGGACGACCGAATACACCGCCCGGTGTGTAAAGCGCGAACTCTGTATTTTGACGCATCGCGCGGATGCGGTCACCGCTTTGCATCGTTGAAGCAAGTCCTTCGCGCCAGAGAGAGGCTTTTTTCTCAGCGAGCTGCTCGACCGTTAAGCCTTCCCGCGAGGCTTCTTCCGGATGAATCCATGGCACAAAATCCGATGGAAGAAGATCCGGAAAGGAAAGCAAGAGGTTCCCCATATCGCCCTTAGGATCGACGACGATCGCAGGAATGCTGTCCATCGCGGCTTCTTCGAGAAGACAAATGCCAAGTCCGGTTTTGCCGCTTCCCGTCATGCCGACACACATCGCATGCGTCGTAAGATCGCGCGAATCAATCACCATATAATCCGCGCGTCCATCACCATCGGTGTCGCGATTTTCTGTTCCGATGTAAAACACACCCAGCTTCTCAAATGTACCCATTGCCTATCTCCTACTTACGGTGTCGCAGTTTTTCCGTTCCGATATAAGATTTGTCCAACAGCTCAAATGCGTTCATCGTAGAACTTATTGTGTCGTACCGTGAAGACGCTACCCAAAGTGTCCTGCACACTTCTCGTGCGCGCAACGATTTTATGCGGATGATCTTGTAGTAGCGCAAGGTTTCCGGACACTTCTCGTGCGCGCAACGATTTTATTGTTATAAATCTACTCACCGTTTCGAACGTTGTATGAGTTTCGAAAGGTGCTGTTGCTTTTAATATTGTCGTTTCTTATAAAAAATTTCGGTGCCTCAAACTGTAGCATAATGCCAAGTTGCGGCGTTATATGGACGCGCTGCCGGTGTTGTAATAGGTGCCTGCGTTTATAGTTGCTTCAGTTAACGACTCCAACAGCGCCAGCGCTTATAGTTGCTTCAGCTAACGACTCCAAGTTCTTCCAACTCGGCAAGGTTCGGAGGGCAGCGCTTTTGGTCGCTTCAGCTAACTACTCCAAGTGCTTCTAACTCTGCAAGGTCAGGGTGGCAGCGCACGGGCTCACCGCCTGCGCGAAGCGCATTTTCAACATCTTTAAGGCCGCTGCCCGTACAAATACACGTCACGGATTCATCGCTCTTGATGACGCCCAGCTCCACCGCGCGACGTACTCCGGCGAACGCTGTCACGCCGGCAGGCTCGCCAAAGATACCCTCCTCGCGCCCCATCGAGCGCATCGCCTCCAAGATCTCTTCATCCGGCACGGCGATCCATTTGCCGTGTGATTCAGCAACGGCACGCAAAGCCTTGACAGGATTGCGCGGGATGCCGACAGATATCGAGTCGGCGAGCGTGTTTTCTTCAGCAGGTTTCAACGGTTCATTGGCGCGCGCCGCGTCGACGAAAGGAGAACACCCCGTCGATTGAACACCGAGAATTTTCGGGATCCGATCTATAAAACCGAGCTTATACAAATCGCGGAAACCATTATAGACGCCGCCAATGGTGCATCCATCTCCGACTGAGACAGCGACCCAGTCCGTCGGCTCAAAATTGAGCTGCTCCGCGATTTCGAAGGACGCCGTTTTTTTGCCCTCGATCATGACAGGATTGATGCCGGCATTTCTGTTAAACCATCCGTAGCGATCAATGGCGGCTTTTGACAAATTAAAAGTGTCACGGTAATCGCCGATGACGGAAATAACGCGAGCGCCGAATACGAGCATTTGTGCAAGTTTGCCTTGCGGGGCGCGTTCCGGTACAAAAATCACAGATTTGAGTCCGACCCTTGCGGCATTTCCGGCACAAGAGGACGCCGCATTGCCGGTCGATGAACACGAGATCGTGTCATATCCGAGCTCGCACGCTTTTGCGACCGCGACACCGCTGGCGCGATCTTTGAAAGAAGCCGTCGGATTAAGTCCGTCATCTTTGATGTAAAGTGCCTTTAGCCCAAGCTCATCACCCAAACGAAGCGAACGGTAAAGCGGTGTCCAGCCTACACGGAGGAACGACGAAAAATCGCGATCTTCAAGCGGCAAAAACGCTTTATAACGCCAAATGCTGTTTTCGTGATCGGCTTTTAAGCTTTCGCGACTCACTTTTTTGGAAATGACATCGTAGTCGTATTCAATATCGAGGATGCCCTTCTCTCCACATGCCGGACACGTCAGCATCTCCTTTTCATAGTGGTAAAATCGGTGGCATAAGGTGCACGTATAACCTGTCACGTGCGGAAGATCGGACTTCACTTTGATCGGTCTTTTTTCTGTCATTTTAAGAGCATCCTCCCTTGGTTTTTTGTTGTTCGTGTTAACCGTTATTGGTTGAAGACAACCTGTGACAATGTCAGTATATAGCGCAAGCATTGCCTAGGGAAAAGCGAACGATAGGCACTTAACCTTGTGTTATTTCAGTTTATCACAGGAGACTTGTTCAAACCTTGCCGCGGTCTAAGCAAAACCGTTGTGGTTTTGGCGATGGTTTTGGCGAATTGTGATTCTGACGATTTAAGAAAAGATACTCGTGGCCAATAATTGTGTGATTCTGACGATTTAGAAAAGATACTCGTGGCCAATAATTGTGAAAAAATTGAGATTGTGTAGCTGTGTAGTGTATTTTAATGAGTATTTTAATAAAAAGAGAGTTACCCAAAGTTTACCATTTTAAAAAGCGAACGCTCAAACTAAGGAGGAAGCTCATGACTGCAATACAGATGAGAAAGAGAAAATTTATATTTGCTCTACGGAAAAGAGTGGAAAAAGATAGGTCGTTTACCGTTTATTCATGTGCTAAAATAATATGCATGAGTACGACATACGCGTTACAAGCAAGACTGCGTTGCGATGAAAACAGCAGATATTCTCGTCACGAGAGTGGCGAAAGTGATGACGGCATCGGGTTACGTCGCCATAAATTTGGCGAGCGTGCGGCCGGGGTTTTAACGGCGTTGTGCATAAATAATTGGTTGTTGCGACGACTTAAGGTGACGTCCATGAATTGTTAAACGACATGGAATGAGACGTTGATCTTCCTCTAGCCTGCCGCGATCACTTGAGCGACAGGCTTTTTTTAGCAAAATTACCGACATAATGGAGGTGCGGATATGATCGATACACGTTATAACGAGAGCGAGGTTGAACAACTCGAAAAATTCCTCGATCAACGTGATTATAAGTCTCTAATTGCTACGCTGCGTGACGAGCACGAGGTTGACGTCGCTGATTTTATGGACATACTTCCCGACGACAAGACGGCGTTCGTCTTTCGCATGTTGCCGAAGGAAATGAGCGCCGACGTTTTCGCGAACCTTGAGCCGGACACGCAAAGGCGCGTTGTAGAGTCGTTTAGTGACGCGGAGACGACGTCGATGCTGAATGACCTTTTTGTTGATGACGCTGTCGACTTTATTGAGGAAATGCCGGCAAACATGGTGAATCGACTTTTACGCCTGACGCCGCCTGAAAAGAGAAAAATCATCAATCGCTACCTGCAATATCCAGAAGATTCTGCGGGAAGCATCATGACGGCGGAATACACGCGCCTGAAAAAGGATATGACAGTCGCCGATGCGATCGCGCATCTTCGGAAATTCGGAGAAGATCGCGAGACAATTTACACCTGTTACGTCACCGATGATTTTAGGATATTGGAAGGCGTTATTTCGGTTCGCAGTCTACTGCTTTCAGACGATGCGGAAGTGATTGTCGACATTATGCAAAAAGAAATCATCTTCGCCACAACAGACACGGACCAAGAGGAAGTCGTTCAAAAGATGCACCGCTACGATCTTCTGTCACTTCCTGTCGTCGATCGGGAGAATCGACTCGTCGGCATTGTCACGGTTGACGACGCCGTTGACATCATTCAAGAAGAGGCCACTGAAGACTTTGAGAAAATGGCCGCGATGTCTCCTTCAGAAAAGCCGTACCTGAAAACGCCAGCGTGGGTTCTCGGAAGAAAGCGGATTGTCTGGCTTCTGTTCCTCATGTTGTCCGGCATGCTTAACGGCTTGATTTTGCAGTCAAATGAAGCCGCTTTTGTGGCTTACCCGTTGCTCGTTTCTTTTATTCCGATGCTCACTGACACCGGCGGCAACGTCGGCTCGCAGACGAGCACATTGATGATTCGCGGTATGACGCTCGGCGAAATTAAATTTTCGGATATCTTTAAAGTCATTCGAAAAGAGACATCGACCAGCCTTATGATGGGATCGATATTGGCCGGGATAAACTTCCTCCGCGTCTTTTTGTTGGATGGCAGTCTCCTTGCCGCGATCATTCTTTCGCTGTCGATGATGGTCACCGTCTTTGTCGCCGCTTTCATCGGAGGTGTTTTACCGCTCGTTGCAAGCAAATTGAAAGTGGATCCCGCCATTATGGCCGCGCCGCTCATTACGACTGTCGTTGACGCGATCTCTCTCTTTATTTACTTCGGCATCGCTAGAGCACTTTTGCCGATATAGTCCGCTACGCATGTGTGCCGTTCCTGTGCCGACTGAATTTGGGCATGAGGACGCCGACACGACGCAAGAGCAGCCGCGCGGCTCAAGCGTCCCCGATGTTGTCGTAAATCTGCTTGCTTGATCCCGCCGCTCATGCGCGCGGTTTAAGTACCGGCAGGATTTTGGCGGTAGAGCAACGCAACCTCGCTATGACGGTCGCGCGCCACAAACGTCATCGCAGGTCATTGTGAATTTTTCAACGGTTTTATTGTTAAAATTTCAGGAGATGCATTGTCAACTTTTCAGATAATTTATTGGCATTTTTTCAAGCGATTCATTGTAAACTTTTCAGACAATTTGCTGGCAGCTTTTCAGAAGAGCCACTGCTGATTTTTGCGTTATTTTTGGAACAAAAAAGTCCCAAGACGCCTGGTATGACGGCGTTTTGGGACAAATTGTGGCCAGAGTGTCCAAAAACTCGCGATAGAGGTCTCATTTTGGTCTTATTTCCAGCTCGGGTCGTGTAACGTATTTGTAGGTGTAGAAAAAAAGAGATTCCATCCAAATCTGCTAAAGTAAAAAAATAGCAAAGCTTTAACAGGAAACAAAGGAGGAATCTCATGGACATGATACAGGAAAGGATGGAGAAATTCATCCAAGATTTTTTCGGA
>JAAZKK010000044.1 GCA_012799825.1 Clostridiaceae bacterium
AATAGCGTTCTAAGAAATCGAGCGACTTTTGCCGGTCTTCTAGCTCTATCTTGGTTGTCTTGCCAACTGATATGGATTTGATCAAGTTTCCGTCAACCATTTCAGAAGGCATTAAATATGCTGCATTGTGTTCACCATCATTGCCCCACTGCATGAATCCGGACATGTCTGAAAAAGCAATCCGCATGTGAAGATCAATCACATCATCGACGCCTGCCAAGATCGTTTCACGCTTCATACGTTTTAGGTAGTCGATAAGATTCCTGACCTTTGGCTTCTGCAGGAGCTCATAACCAAAACTACGGATAGTTCCGTAACGCCCTTTATAACCTGCCTTGTATGCTGACTGAGTGGCGTTATAACTGCCAATGTAATGGATACAGAAGTCTTTCTCTTTGTCGGTTAATGGAGCGTCTTCGATCTCTTGCACAATACGCTTGTTCGTTCGCTTTTTTCGTTGGTGTTGTGTTGCGTTGCAACGTTGCAGTTTTGACTGCAACGGCGAAGTAGAATAATCCCACTTATCACGGCTCTTCCAACTACGAACCGTGCTAGGTTTTACCTCTAACTTTTCCGCAATCTCCGAAGGCGATAAGCCTTCTTCTCGATAGAGGCGTTTTGCTTCAAGTCTTTTCTCAATGGCTCATCACCTCCTTTTGTGCATTAAAAAAGCCACCCTCGCGAGTGGCGGTTGTGTTATTTGGAACTTCTTGATAAAACAATACCTAAATACTTAACAATCCTGATTTGTCCATCATTGCTATGACTTCTTCTTTACTAATAGCGCCGCTGAACTTCATTTCCAATAACTTCAGTAATGTTTCAGTAGTGATGATTAATAAATCGTATCGTTCTGCTAATGAAATTTCGTTAAAGTGCACAGGTTCACGCTCAGCTAATTTTTTCTTACGAAGTGGATTTATGACCAGAATGCCTTTTACCGTAGTTGCATCTACTTCCTCGTTCACAATATAAATTTGTTTATGGTTTTCTAATTGTGATAAATTATCTCGCCTTACATTCGAAGAAGTGCCCTTGATTTCAAAAAGATAGGTTTTCCCGTCAATAATTAATCTTTGATCTTCTTTCCTTCTATCTACAAAGTCATTCATATCTTCCTCAAATAGTATTTCAAGAATATCGGTAACTACTTCTACGAGATCCTCGTCAGCTTTATACAACGCTGATTTATACCACTTGTTTTCATCCAGCTTCTTTTGAGCTTCATTTATTAGTTTCTGGGCATCCTCTATAACACCCTGTTGAATAGAGATAATTTCGTTTTGCTTATTGTCATCAAACATAATTACCCCCTCCATCCAAACAGGCTCTTCATCAGAAGGTTTCTTTATTTCGCTTGCCATCTCAAGTAACTTAACTAATCCGTCGCAACTTAAATTATTAATGGTCGTCAAATAAATTCGTGTATCTCCCCGCCGTGCAAAGACTGTTTTATCGCTATCTTTAGCGTTATAAACACTGACCCACGGTGCTCCGGATTTAGCAATATAAAAAGCTGAAGTAGCCGTATCGTCTATGTCGTTATGCTCAAACGCAGCATACTCTAACGCCGTCACCGAATCAGTCACTGTTGATATTTGCTTATCAAGAATATAACGTACATCTTTCAGCGCTATATTTGAGGTGTATTTACATGTACCACCCGCCTGGGAAGTACGTTTACCTTCAGGAGAGAATCCGTAATTTATATTCATTGGCGCAATAACGAGTACTAAACAATAGGCACTGTTTTTTATCATTTCTCCTATTGACTTAAGATCATTTCCGCTATCGATCATGCCCACTTGATGCTGCGAGGATACCCAAATACCAGAAGAGCTCAAGTCAATAATATTTAGATCAAAGTGTTCAAAGCCTAACGGATCTGATAGATTTGTTAACACCACTTCTTCTAGTGATTCAATGTTAGCAATGGAACGCTCCGAATCACTTAGATTATATAAACAATATTGAATCCTCATCGCGCACCTCCCCCAATATTCACATTATACAGAGGAAAGCAACAAAAAAAGCAGACACTTGCGGTGCCTGCTGACAATTTTTCTAACTTAATAATAAAGCCCTGAAAAATACTGTCAAGCTGACATTTACTGACATTTACTGACATCTTTTCATGCTTTCATACTAAAATGCTCCAAAGCGTCATCTATCAAGCGATATGCTTGTCGTTCACTGAAATTCATTTGTTGTGCTATTGCCTCATAGGTAAGCCCCTCGATAAACCGATACTTCAACGCTAACGCTTGCTCCGGATCACAATATGCATCAATCTCAGCTTCGATCGTCTGACATAACTTAGTGTTGCGCTCAATACGCTTTTCGTACTCCATGATTTGCGTAATTAAAGCCGCAAGATATTTTTCCCCGCCTTTAGGGTCTCTCGTACCATGCAACGTTCGCGGAATGCGCATGACGGGAACGGAGACGTCAGACGGAGTAGGTTTAGGCTGCCCCTCTATTTTCGGTCCCGTCACGGTTTCAGTAACATATTCGCCCGTCCAGCCGGCAGACGTCGCGCCAATCGCGTGATTATAAGAAGTCATCTGCTCTCGCAACGTCTCAATGCGTGATCGACAATACTTTGAGTCGT
>JAAZKK010000106.1 GCA_012799825.1 Clostridiaceae bacterium
GAGATATGTATCAAATGCGGGACTTGCTATGAGAGATGTAAGTTCAACGCGATTAGTATAATATAGAAGGATATTAAAATAATGGATACAATAAAATTAACAATTGACTTTAAAGAAGTAGAGGTACCAAAAGGTACTATGATTTTAAAGGCCGCGCAACAAATTGGTATAACTATTCCCACACTTTGCCATTTTGAATTAAGTGGCATGAACATTCACAATAGACCGGGCGGTTGCCGAATTTGTGTTGTCGAAGTTGAAGGTCGCCGCAATCTCGCTCCTGCCTGTGTAACTGAATGTGTGGAAGGCATGGTTGTCAGGACCAATTCAATAAGGGCAATCAACGCGAGAAGAACAGTTCTTGAGCTTATACTGAGCGACCACCCCGCCGATTGTTTAAAATGCGCGAAAAGCGGAAACTGTGAACTACAGGATCTGGCAATAAAATTTGGAATAAGGGAAATTCCTTTCGAGGGAGAACAGTCCCAATATCAATTGGAAGTATCGCCTTCTATAATTCGCGACATGAACAAATGTATTATGTGTCGCAGATGTGAGATGATGTGCAATGAACTACAAACAGTTGGAGCTCTTTCAGCAATTGAAAGAGGATTTCCGGCAGTTGTATCCACAGCATTTAACCAGCATCTTGACCACTCTCCCTGTACATTCTGCGGACAGTGCGTTGCTGTTTGTCCTGTTGGGGCTCTTACCGAAGTTGACCATACCGCGAAAATTATCAGGGCAATAGCTGACGGGGAAAAGACTGTGGTAGTTCAGGTAGCGCCAGCAGTTCGCGTCGCCTTGGGAGAGGAATTCGGTATGAAGCCCGGAAGCATTGTTACGGGCAAAATCGTGTCCGCATTGAAAGCTTTGGGTTTTGATTATGTATTTGATACTGATTGGAGCGCCGATCTAACTATAATGGAAGAGGGAACCGAATTGATCGGAAGGTTGACCCGTTTCCTCAACGGTGAAAAAGACGCCAAATTGCCCCTGCTGACATCTTGTTGTCCCGCATGGGTAAATTTCCTTGAGCATCAGTTCCCTGAATTAAAGGATATTCCATCTACCGCTAAATCACCACAACAGATGTTCGGCGCGATAGCAAAAAGTTATTTTGCGGAAAAAATTGGCATCAAGAGGGAGGACATGATTGTTGTTTCCGTAATGCCTTGCCTCGCGAAAAAATATGAATGTGGCCGCGATGAGTTTAAGGTCAATGGCAATCCTGATGTTGATTACTCCATAACTACCAGGGAGTTGGCACATCTTATCAAACAAGCAAACATTGATTTTTCCGCTCTTAAGGATACAGAATTTGACAAACCACTTGGAATGTCAACCGGTGCGGCCGTTATTTTCGGCACAACAGGAGGAGTTATTGAAGCCGCTTGCCGAACCGCATATGAGATCATAACCGGAAAAACACTTCCTAAAATCGATTTCGAGGAGCTTCGCGGTCTTGAAGGAGTAAGATCAGCGGTAGTTGATATTGATGGAGTCAAACTAAATATTGGAATAGCTCATGGATTGAGCAACGCGCGAAAACTTCTCGAACAAGTTAAGAGAGGGGAAAGCGATTTCCATGTAATAGAAATAATGGCTTGTCCCGGTGGATGCATCGACGGTGGAGGCCAACCACTTCACCATGGAAACAGCGAGATTATTAAAGCCCGTTGGCAAGCAATTTATGATGCCGATAAAAATATGCCTATCAGAAAATCCCACGAAAATCCATCTATACAGGAAATTTACAAGGAATTCTTGGGCGAGCCGGGCAGTGAAAAAGCCCACCACCTGCTTCATACCCATTATTTCGACAGAAAACCTTTGATCGAAGTTGATCTTGATAAATAGAATACTTAATGAGCAAATAAAGAGATTATGTCAAGCATAAAAATAAAAATCAGAAAAGATGTCAGGGAGAAGATTTCCGCCATTTGCGAATCATTCAACAACAATCCCGGAAATTTGATCAACGTGTTGCACCAAACCCAAGATTTTCTTGGCTATCTTCCCGCGGAAGCTCAAGAAGTTATCGCGCAGGAACTCAAAATTCCAACTGCCAAAGTTTACGGGGTTGTGTCATTTTATTCATTCTTCTCCATGATACCAAAGGGCAAATATCCAATTTCGGTATGTATGGGTACGGCTTGCTACGTACGAGGAGCCGAAAAGGTTCTTGAAGAGTTTAAGAAAGAACTGGGCATCGCGGTTGGTGAAACCGACAAGGATGGGCTGTTTTCCCTGAACTCACTGCGTTGTGTTGGCGCATGTGGTTTGGCTCCCGTTGTTCTGGTAGGCGACAAAGTCTATGGCAGGTTATCTCCTGAAGATGTTAA
>JAAZKK010000043.1 GCA_012799825.1 Clostridiaceae bacterium
CATTTGACTTCAATGTGTTCAATTTTGTTTGGCACGGCATGCATTATCCCAATCAGTTGCCTCATCGCTTTTCTTTCGTTGTTGTTTTCTTCATCTTGACGTTGGCCTATGAAGCGATGCGTTCTGTAAGTGATTTTTCTCGAATGGAAATTGGGTTGATTGGCCTCGCTCTCTCACTCGCGGTACCGGTAGTAACCCTACTTGTCGAAGATATAAAGGCGCCTTCATGGGTTCCGTGGGCAACCATCTTTTTCATTTTGATGTATGTGCTCTCTTTTCTGTCGCTTCGAACGAGAAAAAAGCGTCGTCGACTTATGACAAGTGTTCTTTTTTCGATCATGCTGTTCGAGATCATTTTGTCCTCGATTTCTGGCATTTCTTGGCTTGACAATAATGAGTATTACGGCAGCCGCGAGGGCTATACCGTCGGCGAAGTGCCGTCATCCATTAGGCAAGCGGCAACAAAAATCGACGAATTGGAACGTGGAAGAAGCCTTTTTTACCGGACAGAGGTCAAACCGCATAAGACTTCCAATGATCCTGCGCTCTACGGTTTACAAGGATTATCGCTTTTCGCGTCAACGTCGCCTAAAAGCTCTGTCCCTTTCTTCAAAAATATAGGCTATCAAAATAACGGCATCAATAGTTATCAGTACCGTGGCTCTACGTTGTTTTGCGATTCCTTATTTTCGATCCGTTATGTGATTGAGCGCGATGACACAGAACTTATCGACAATGAACGCCCGGTCGTCTTGGGCAATCAATCGGTGACGGTCTATGAGAATCCTTACGTCTTTCCTCTAGCATTTGCCTGCAGCTCGAACATCACATCCTATAATAGTAGTTACGGTAACCCCTTTAAGATGCAAAACGAACTGTCGCGAGCTATCTCCGGTGAAAAAGATGTGATGTTCCGGTTGCTTGAGCCCAGTATCGAGATGGGTTTAGGCGAACTTTCTACCATCTCGCAGGATCAGACACTCTTTCATTTCTCGAGAGTGTCGGGTGCTGTTTCGACGTATGAACTACTTTGGAGGACGGAAAGAAGCGGCCCTCATTATCTGAACGTCGATCTTCGCGGACATCAGGTCAACCGCGTTGAAGCTGATGTTGAAGGCAGGCGCGTGACCGTCGACAAGGGGAAGAAGGGGATCACCGAACTCGGGTCGGTTGAGAAAGGCGTATCGATTCGCCTGACGATAAAATTTGAATCGGACGCAAAAACAGAAGGTGAGTTCGTCGTTCACTGTGCTTCATTGGATACTCAGCTTCTCAAAAAGATGTCTAGCCGTGCAGAGGCCAACCGGTTTACGCTATCTTCCTTTTACGAGGATCGTTTTTTTGGCGTAATCCGCGCGGAACAAGACGGACATATCCTTATTTCGATGCCTTATGATCCCGGTTGGAGTGCTAAAATCGACGGCGAGCCGACAACGATAGAGATCATCGACGGCGCGCTGATGGTCTTGCCAGTGAAGCAGGGTGAACATACGCTTAGCATGAACTTTGTCCCGGTAGGGTTCTTTACCGGTCTATATGTCAGCGTAGGAGCTTTGGCCATTTTAATTATCCTTCTCATCACGACACTTGTGTTGCATCGCAAGAAAAAAGCTGAAGAAGACGCATTGACAAAGAGTGATCATCCGGAGGAGGAAGGACGTATGGATGATGCTTTTTTTCAAGAGCTCATCGCACAAAAGGCGGAGATGACTGCAAAAATTGCATCTTTAAGGGAAGATAGAGAAAATAAGGAAGAGGAGCAGCTCGCTTAACTGCATAAAGGTCACAAGCGTCGAAAACATCATAAATGTAAAGAGGCCGCCTCGTGTCGTTGAGGCCGCCTCTTTTTTGTTAGGAAATGTTTGTTGGCTTAAGCTTCGGCGGTCCAAAGTCCGTGCAGATTACAATGTGCGTATACACGGACATCTCCCGGTGAAATGTTGAATGAGGCTTTAGGCTCGTCATTAGGTGTCAGGTGTGCGAACTGCACGTGGTCACCTTGAACCGTCGCGATCCACATGATGTAGTGCTGAGGAATCATCGGGTGTTCTACGCTGCCGACTACGACGTCCAACACATTGCCGTCGCGTGTGAGAGCGGGGACATGTTTTTCGTGTGATGCATCCTCGGAGCCGGCTTCGAGTTTTGTCATAGGCTGATTACAGCAGACCAATTTACCTTTGCCGTCGTTTACCAGATACACCAAGTTTTTACAGATGTCGCATTCATAGAAAGTAAGTTCGTTCATATTCTATTCTCCTTGAAGTTGTACGAGAGTATTTCCCTCGATTTGAGTGATTTCATCGTAGCATAGCTTGCGCGTTTTTGTTGTGTTCTATGTGACCTTCATGACTTGAAATAAACGCAGAACTTGTGGCAAAGTTTTTAAGGTTACCGGTCAAAAGGTCAGACCGCGTCTTGTCTTGTGAGCAGTCATCGTGGCGATGGAACGGCAGATGGATACTGTTTCAAGATTAATGAGACGATCAAAGCGACGGGTGACTCATTTGACAGCGACCAGCCGGTGAAGTTCCGCGATCTCGTCGTCCGTAAGTTCGCGCCACGCGCCTTCGGGCAGGCCTTCAATAGAAAGATGCATGATCCTCACGCGGCGAAGATCGAGCACTTTGTAATTGAGCGTGCCGCACATGCGTCGGATCTGGCGATTGAGTCCTTGTGTCAATACGATATGAAACGTTCGCGGTCCTGTCTTCCAAGCTTTACACGGTTGTGTCACCGTGCCAAGAATCGGTACACCTGTCCGGATCTTCTTGATCATGGCGTCGGTGATGTCGCGGTCACATGTTACTTCGTATTCTTTTTCGTGCCCGTAACGAGCCCTGATTATACGATTCGTAACAATACCGTCGTTTGTCAGCAAAATGAGTCCGCGCGAATCGCGGTCAAGACGACCTGCCGTGAAAATACGCGTCGGATAATCGATAAAATCCATAATATTGTCGGAGACGTCTCGACGGCTGGTGCAGGTGATGCCCGGCGGTTTATTGAGAAGGATATAAACACGCCGGTCTTCTGAAGGCGGCGCAAGTGATCGCCCGCGAATCGTCACTTGATCGCCCGGTTTGACTTCTAAGCCAAGCCGGGCAGGCACGCCGTTGATCATGACATCACCTGCTTCGATAAGGCGGTCTGCGGCGCGACGACTACAATATCCGGTCGACGCGATGTAACGGTTAATTCTCATCGTGTGAATCGTATACGTCTTTCATCTGATCAAGTGAACGCATGACATTGTCGGCCGTCGGCATGCTCAAGGTGAAACATGATCCTTGACCCGGTTCACTTTTAACAGTAAGTTCGGCACCCATCTGTTCTGCGACGATGTGCGCGATGGAGAGTCCCAGACCTGTTCCGGGTTCATTGTGAGCGCGATCCGCTTTGTAAAAGCGGTCAAACACATGATCCAAATCATCGGCGGCAATGCCGATGCCTGTATCACGAACGCTGATATGCACATGTCGGTCATCAGCAGCCGTTTCAATTGTAATGACACCGCCTTCGTGCGTAAATTTCATGGCGTTATCGATTAAAATCACGAGAATCTGTTCGATGCGGTCGTCGTTGCCCCAAGCGGGAGGTAAACGATGTTTCGCGTTATGTATCTGCAACGTTTGTCCGTGCTCAGACACTGTTGTATCGTATGCATCGAAGAGACCGTGGGCGATGTCGGTAATGTTTACAGGGCCAAGTTCAATCGCATTGGTGCCGGACTGGATGTTTGAAAGTTCAAGCATGTCGTTAATCAGTCGTGATAAACGCATGGTTTCACGAAGTAAAATATTGTGATATCGTTGTTGGTCTTTCGGATCTTTAACCATACCTTCCGTTAGCGGTTCCAGCAGTCCGCGCATTGCGGTCAGCGGAGTTCTGAGTTCATGCGATACGTTGGCGACGTAGTCTCGTCGAATCTGCTCCAGCTGTTGTTCTTTTGTAATATCGCGGAAAAGACCTGCTGCGCCGGTGATTGTATTTTGATCGGATATCAGAGGTGTGATCACAACTTGGATTTGCCTGTGATCTTTCGTCATGACGCAAGATACGGCTTCTTTCTTGTTCATTGCTTCAGAGAAGAAGGATCCGATTCTAGTGCGCGCAAGGAAGGCATCAGGCGTCGTATTTTTAGCGTATTGAGGATCGAGGCCGAAAAGTGAATAGATGCGATCATTATGGACGGTAATTTTTCCATCGCGGTTACACGCCGCGATGCCGTCTTCGATGCTATCAATAATCTGCTTTAGGTTGTTGCGTTGGTTGCTGAGCTGTTGAAAGGACGCATGGAGTTCCTCAGCCATCCAGTTGATCGTTCTTGCCAGATCGCCAATTTCGCCTTCTTGTGTCTCGTCGGCGCGTTGAGAAAAATCGCCTTCAGCCATCGCGATAGACACCCTGCGAATCGATTCAAGCGGACTAAGAATACGCAAGGCAGCGATGATGATTGGAATGACCATGATCACCAAGACGATGAGAGAAGACGTGATTAGGGCGAAGTTTAAGCTCTGAATTCCCGCGTCCATTTCGTTCGCCGGCTGAACGATAACAGTTGTGCCTTTGATCTGTCCATCATCCGGATTGATGATCGGTACTGAAAGGATAAGAAAACGATCATCTTGAGGCGGGATCTTAATTTCTACAAGATGATGACGTTTAGGGTTTTGGATGAGTTCCCAGTGTTCCTCGACAACAAGTGATGCCAGATGTTCGCCAAGATCTTCTTTGGTGTTAGGCAGTCGCGTATGGCAGAAAATTTCTCCTTCCGGATTTACGATGTAAATCCAGTTTCCGAAGAGTTCATCAGAGTGATCGATAAGGGTCGATGCAAAAGTTCCGTTGTTTTTGAAGTTGTACATTCCGGACACGTTTTTCGCGATGATTTCAGCGCGCGGAAGGAGTTCCTGCGCTTTAATGCGGGTAAACACGGGATGGGCGACAAAGCTATAAATAACAGCCGTCAAAACCGTCCAAAGAAGAATAGCCGCCACAAGCAGGAGGAAAATACGGCGTACGAGAAAGCGGTTTTTCATAAACGAAAGTAAAGCGTGTTAGGAGGCTTCGAATTTGTATCCTACGCCGTACACTGTAATAAGTCCGTAGTGAGGGGAATCGTTGTCAATTTTCTGACGGATACGTTTGATGTGGGTATCGACGGTACGCGTGTCACCAAAATAATCGTAGCCCCAGACTTTGGAGAGTATCTGTTCGCGGTTCATGACCTGCCCCGGATGGGACGCGAGAAGGTAAAGAATTTCTACCTCTTTCGGAGTGAACGGAACGACTTTGTTATTGACTTTGACCTGATAATTGTCGAGGTTAATCTCGAGTCCTTCAAATCGCAACACCGATGGCTTCTGGCCGGTCTCTGTGTCATGTATGCGGCGAAAAACGGCTTTAATGCGCGCGATCACTTCACGCGGACTAAAAGGTTTCACGATGTAATCGTCAGCGCCGAGTTCCAGACCGAGCACGCGATCAATTTCTTCGCCTTTTGCTGTCAGCATGATGATGGGAACATTGCTTGTTTTTCGTATCGTGCGACAGACATCCGTGCCGGACATTTTAGGCATCATGAGATCGAGAATAACGAGATCCGGTTTTTCCGAGGCGAATTTTTCGAGCGCTTCCTCACCATCGTATGCAGAGGAGTACGGGAAATGTTCTGCGTCAAGATAAAGACCGAGTGATTCGTGGACGACGGGGTCGTCATCGCATATCAGGATATGGGGTGTTGTTGACATAAAACCTCCTACAAGAATCGCACGTAGTTGCAATGTTTGTCGCGCAAGAGCGCGAGTTTGTTGTCTGTACATTTTCTTTTAATTTTTTATATTATAGCCTAATTGAGATACGGGCTGATTAAAAAAACGTAAATATCTTTATAGTGTCAGACAAACGACAAAGAAATCAGAGCAGACAGGCGTGCTATGATGTTGCCAGTGAAAATGATACGCAAAATAGGGGAGAGGCTGTTTTCGAAAACGTCATATGAAGCCAAAAAAGAGAAGACAGAGAGCTAAGAGAGAAAAGCTCGTAATTCTTTATGAGGATCGCCATATCCTTGTCGCCGTAAAACCGCCGGGAATGCTGTCTCAAGGCGACATCACACGCGCGCCCGATATGCTGACCGAGATCAAAGAGATCCTTTGGGAAAAATCAGGTCAAACGCGGCGCCCTTTTCTTGCGCTCGTTCATCGACTCGATCGTCCTACAAGCGGACTGATGGTTTTTGCGCGTTCATCTAAAGCGGCCTCGCGTCTTGGCAAAGCCTTTCGTACGCATCAAGTGGTAAGAGAGTACGTCGCAATCACACGCGGGATCCCCGAAGAAACAGGTGTTTTTAGCGATTTGATATCAAAAGAGATAGCGACGAGCGGACGTGTTCAGGTGAAGCAAGAGCGCCGAGATGAAGAGGCCTTTCAGGATAAAGAGAAGCATGTGGAGAAGCACGACATTCGAAATGAACGTGATGGGGGGCATCAGGGACATATTGGTGTACATGACTCAAAAGGCCTAAAGGCGCACACGTTGCAGGAGGAGCGCCTTCAAGCACGCTTGAAGCGTCCTGATTTGGGAGCGCCTCAAAATCAAAAATCGCGACCTGCTCGAAAAGAATGGCTGGAGGCCTCGCTTTCTTGGAAGAGACTTTCGACAGATTGGCAACGTGACGAGTCGCTTCTTCTTGTCACTCTTTCTACGGGACGGAAACATCAGATACGCGCACAGTTTGCTGCGAACGGAATGCCCCTTCTTGGAGATCGACGTTACGGGAAAGGGGATGCTCGCGACCGGAGCGTGCCTACAGTCGCGTTACACGCTTGCCGCCTGACGTTTATGCATCCGGTGGACAAGACGATCTGTACATTTAACAGCTTGCCGGATCTCAATCCTTCTTTTTCCGATCGAGACGGAATTGTGCTCAAAGGTGCGCTTGAGCGCCACAAGCCGGATTTGTCGCACCTGTCTCTTTGATACGAAGATCTTAGATGCGAAATTACTGATCTCAAAGGATGGCTCATGAACGAAGTAAGCCATAGTTGTCGCATTTATCTCCTTGGTGCGAAAATCACTGATCTCAAAGATGTGCGCGGCAGATGTGTGCGGCTAAGAAAAAGTAGCATTTTTAGCCTCGTTTAGCTAAAAGTATCGCTATTGTATCGCTATTCTTAAAGATGTGCTTGACAAAAACAAACCGTTTTCCTTATAATCACGTAGCGCCCGACGGAAACTTAGGGGCCATTAGCTCAGTCGGTTAGAGCAGCCGGCTCATAACCGGTTGGTCCGGGGTTCAAGTCCCTGATGGCCCACCAACAAAATCTTTATGGGGGAGTTCCCGAGTTGGCCAAAGGGGGCAGACTGTAAATCTGTTGTCGACGACTTCAGTGGTTCGAATCCGCTCTCCCCCACCAAGAAAACGGATCGCTCAAAGGGGTGATCCGTTTTTGGAAAATTGCCGGTGTGATGGAATAGGCAGACGTGCCGCACTCAAAATGCGGTGGGAGTGTTCCCGTGCCGGTTCGAGTCCGGCCACCGGCACCACTTTAAATATCCTGAAACTTGTGTCAACGAAGGGTTTGCCTTTTAATGAATATTCGAACGCATAGCATGCAAAATTAATCTAGAATACGTTCCGTAATGTTTCAAAGAATACGCCAAATCGAACTTAAACATATTTTGCGGTGGTTATTTTGGCTTCTTTTGGCAGAGATGAACGATAATTTAGAAAAAATTAGCATCAATTGAAGCAAATCTTTTGCAAATCTGGACTTTAGCTTCTTGCGATAAGCTAAAATGATATAGTTAGCTCTGTCCTGCCAGAATATGATTTGATTCAGGTAAAGATGAAACATTATTTAAGGAGAAAAGGAGAATACAGAATGAATAATGGCTTTTGGAAGAAACTGTTAGCTCTCGTTCTGACGAGTATCCTTTTGTTCGGTGTTGTTTCATGTAAACCTGCCGAGATTGAACCCTTAAATGAACAAACAAGAGCTTCTGTGTCTGAAAGTACTGACGACACCTTTGCGCCGAATCCGGAGCCGGTGGAGACAGCACCAGTTGACGATACGCTTATGGCTGTCAAACTGGGCACAGTGACGGAACCGGAAAATCACATTTTAGACTGCAATGCGATCTATAATGCGCAACTCGGTGAGTATCTGGAATATTATGAAAAGGCGCTAGAAGAGAAAGACATCAACAAAAGATGGATCTTCCAAGCGATCGCAGAGGCAAAATTATTAGAGTCAGGCGTCATCCTCCCAACCACTTCACAGGGAGGTACCATCTCGATGAGCCGTGTCGTTCCTTACTCTACTTGTTTTGTGCTATGGGGTAATGATGCTAAAAAGGTGCACACGGCACTGGTGGCGACCGAGCTGATTAGAAGAGAAGATCGCGGTGCGTTGAGGGCGATGTGGAATGAGCTCAAGGGTACGGGCACCTACTATGAGGAAGCAAAAAAGTTCATGGCAGACAGAGGCTATGGGCTGCAAGACGAATGTACCTATTTCTATACGTCAGATCCTAAGACCTGGGACTATCATGCAACCAACGATGTCGCAGATATTAGAGCAATCCTTCTGACGATTGATGGCCTCTACAGCTATGACCAAGAAGGCGTATTACAGCCGAGCTTGGCGACTGATTATGAAGTGTCTGAAGACGGTCTCAAGTACACTTTTAAACTTCGTGAAGGTGTGAAATGGGTTGACTCTCAGGGGCATGAACTTGCTGAGATGAATGCAGACGATTATGTTGCCGCAATGCAACACCTACTGGACGCCAAAGGCGGACTTGAGCATCTCGTTACGTCGACCGGTGCGGGCATTCTCAACGCTGAAGAGTACCTTGACGGCGAAGTGACCGACTTTGCGGAGGTCGGTGTTAAAGCACTTGATAGATACATTGTCGAATACACTCTGGCAAAACCCTGCTCGTTCTTCATGACCATGCTGGGCTACAACGTGTTTGCGCCGATGTGCAGAACCTATTATGAATCTATGGGCGGCGTGTTCGGATCCGCTTTTGAAGACGTCAAAGCGAAAGACGGTTACAACTACGGTAAGACGCCGGATACCATTGCTTACATCGGGCCTTATCTCGTGACGGATGTGCAGGAAAAAACAGAACTGGTATTTGAGGCAAACCCCAACTACTGGAACAGAGATGCTGTCGCCATTAGGAAATGTACGTGGCTTTTTAACGACGAATCCGACTCGTTGAGACCATACACAGAGTGTTTGGAGGGTGTAATTGATGACTGTGAACTGAACTCAAGTTTTTTAGAAGTCGCAGATGAGAACGATAACTTCGAAAAGTACGGTTATGTCACCGATACCAATGCGATCACATTCTCATTTTTCTTTAACCTGAACCGACACGCATTCATGAACTCCAACGATGTAACGAAGTGCGTATCGACGCAGACTGTAACCGATGCGTGGAGAACACACAAAGCGATCAATAACAAACATTTCCGTCTTGCGGTAATGTACTCTCTCGACCGAGCGACCTACAACGCTCAGGATGTGGGCGAAGATTTGAAGTACAACAGCATCCGTAACAGCTATGTACCTTGGAATTTTATTTCACTCAATGAAGATGTTCTCGTAGACATCAATGGTGTGAATACGACCTTCCCTGCTGGGACATGGTACGGTGAGATCGTTCAAGCACAGCTTGAAGCGGATGGCTATCCAATCGTTGCGTACAATCCCTATGCAGACAACGGTCTTGGTTCAGGCGACGGTTACGACGGCTGGTACAATCCTGATGTTGCGGTCGAGGAACTTAACATAGCGATCGAAGAACTATCGAAGATCGGTGTTGAGATCTCAAAAGAGACTCCGATCAAGATCGACTATCCATACCCTGACGTTAACGAAGCCTACTTAAAGAAGGCCAACGCACTGAAACAGAGCGTTGAGAAAGTCCTTGATGACAAGGTTATTATTAATCTTGTTGCCTCTGAGAACTTCAATGATTGGTACTATGCTACCTACTGTGCTGCCACCGGTTACGAGAAGAACTATGACATCAGTGACGCTTCAGGCTCACGTCCTTACTACGGTGATCCCGCAACGTATCTTAATGCATATTTGTTAGGTGGCGACATGGTGAACATTCTCGGGCTCGATTAATCATATAGGAAGAGACTCAAACGCTGCGCTGATATGATGTAGCCAATACTTCGATAGAAAACGCTTTTTTTGACTTTTCTCTGAAGACAACGTACAATTCTACAGGTAGCGAGGTGTGGCGCAGGTGGGAGCGCGCTTGCTTTGGGAGCAAGAGGCCGCAGGTTCAATCCCTGTCACCTCGACCAATATAGAAAACAGCCGTTGATACCATTCCTAGGCGTTGGCGGCTGTTTTCTTTTGTCTCGGGTAGATATCGCTATTTTGGTAACCGCGACTAGAAAACTTGTTGAACTAAAAGCATGTAGCAGATTGTGCCGCCACCGATACTCAGCAGGGATTGACGTTTCCAAAGGTGTAATAGGGCGACAACAGCAAGTGAAATCACTTCAGGCAGAAAACCCTGAAGTTCGGTAACGTGAACGTCTTTTAGACAATAAACAACGAGCATAGCTATGGATGCGGCAGGGAGTACTTTGCTCAAACGCAATAACCAACGCGGCCTTTTTTTATTGGCAGGGAAGAGCAGAAAGGGCAGAAAGCGCGTTGCGGCCGTTCCTATCGCGATTACGGCAATGAGAATAAAATCGTGTGTATCAGGCAAGGTGTTCTTCCTCCTTTCGCCGCTGCAAAAGAAATAATAGGCTAATCGCGATGATGACCATGGCTGCGATCAGGAAGTGATCCGGTCCGAAAACGATTCTGGAAACGGCAGTAGCCGCGATTCCAATCAGTGCAGGTGCGTGGTTTTTTGTCTCTTTCCACTGTTCAAGAAAAATCACTGTGAAAAGCGCCGTCATAGAGAATTCGATGCCCTTGCTATTGAAAGGAAGAGCACTGCCCAATACGTTGCCGATGGCTCCTCCGGCGATCCAATAAAGGTGGTTTAATAGCGTGACCGTGAAATAGTAAGCGGTTCTATTCTCATTTTTTACATGTGGTTGGCTGCATACAAGGGAGTAGGTTTCATCGGTTAAACCAAAAATGAGATACGATTTTACTTTGCCTGTATTTTCATAGCGCTCCAACACCGACAATCCGTAAAAGAGGTGTCTGGCATTGACGAGAAACGTCATCAGCAATGCCGTTGCAGGACTTGCCTTTGCCGTAAGCAAGGATACGGCAACGTACTGCATAGAACCGGCAAAGATGAAGGTGCTCATAAGTAAAACAAAATAAAGGGGATAGCCTGCATCGGACATCAGAACACCAAAGCCCATGCCGAGAATAATGTAAGCTGCGAGAATTGGCAGCGTATCAATGAATGCCGTTTTCAGCACTTTACCTTTGATTAATGTCCACATGTGTCGTTTTGTGCTCCTTTCGCTATGGTCTTAGGTTATTCTGTTATGTTGACATATTTATGCAAGAATCGTAATCCACAATCGAGCTAAATCATATTGTCAAACACGATTAAAAGACGGTCAAAGTGCCGGCGATTTATAAGGTTATAATCTATTCCGGAGATCAACTATTCGTTGTTCAACGAATAGTTGAGTAAAAAAGCAATTGTTTCAACTAAAAGATGATTGATTTCGCATGTTTCGGGATCATACTGAAGGTGACCGTGATCTTTTTACACGGTACAACTGTCGGACGGCGAAGTAAGGTCACGTCCGTCGACATATAAGGAGGACAACAATGGCATACGATATTGCGAAACTGGGCGTACGCATTTCCCAGATGAGAAGAGAGAGAGGCCTGACACAGGAAGCACTCTCACAGAAGCTCGGTGTTTCGCCTCAAGCTGTATCAAAATGGGAGACCGGTATCGGCTGTCCCGATATCGCTTTATTGCCGGTGATCGCTGAAGCATTTAGTGTGACGATTGATGACTTGTTCAGCGATGATATTGCAACTGTCAATACGGTTGCAGACAACGATTTTTCATTTCCTGATGAATACGGCAATCTCCGTTTCGTTGCAGGACTGAAGAACAGAGCGTGCTACGCAGATATGGAAGGTGAAGTAGACGGATCGGTCGTCCGGTTTCAGGATGGGAGTGAAGCCGATTTGGAAGAAATGGTTGTCATCAATCGCGGGAAGGGCAATATATTGCTTCGCACGAGTGAAGATTTTGGCACCGGTGATTGGGAGAGCGACAAGGGCACTGTAAATCCTGACGATGACAATGAGATCATTTCGGATATAGACAGTTTGGGTTTAGATCTCACTGGCTCATGCGATATTGAGATTGAACCTTCAAAAGACAGGAAGATGCGTTGGTTTGCCGACGGCACTTCTTCTTTCATGTCGAATCTCTCTATCGAGCAAAAAGGATCGACACTTTTCATTCGTGTTAAAAAACATCAGAGCGGAAATTTTTTCGGTTCCGTTATCGGAAACCGGCAAAGCGGGAGCATTCGTCTTTATCTCACACGTCCAGTCATCAAATCATTTAACGCAAAGGTTAGAGGTGCCTCCGACATCAGAGGCACAATCAATGTGGAAGCGGCAAATATCACGATCGCCGGTTCCGGCGACATGACATTGAAAGACATCGCTGTACTTCAGCTGAAAATCGCGGGATCAGGAGATTGTGATTTCGGCAAAGTTGAGGATGCGACGATCGATATTGCAGGTTCAGGAGACGTCACCATTAATGAGTTGTCTAAGGCAGGGCAGATCAAGATCGCAGGGTCAGGCGATGTCTCTATCTTAGGCGGTGAAGCGGATCGCCTTGAGGTATCAATCGTCGGTTCAGGTGATGTTGACGCGAAACGCTTGACAGTTGACGAGCTTGACATTGAAATGTGGGGAACGGGTGAAGCTGTCATCGGTCGTGTGCGAGGTCACTCAGTTGAGCGCGTTTCGAGAGCATCCAACCTTAAAATCCTTTATAGAGATTAGGCAAACCGCTCTGCGCTATAAAATATAAACGTACTGGATAGAAGAGGTTGTCTGAAAACAGCCTTTTCTATCATCACGATCTTCAAACCTACCGTAAAGGGTAGCTATCCACAGAAGGCTTGTGAACATATAATTAAATAGGAATATTCTGATCAAAGTTCATTGAGGCACAATCTATTTTCAAAGAGATCTTTAACAAAAGATCATCTGTAGAAAATATGAAGTGCAATGAGTAAGCGAGCTCGAAACAGCGGAAGCATTATTGCTCGTTTAAACCATCTTTTGAAAGGAGGTTTCGATGCCATGAAAAAAACGATTAGGTTCTTTGTTGTTATTCTCGCAATATTGCTTGTGCCGCTTGCTGTGCAAGCACAACCCGGTTCACAGCCACATCCTGATCCCTATAGCGGTGATTTATCCAATTATGAAGGCAAATGGATCATCAACGGAAAAACTGAGGAGGACACGAATTGGACGCTGGAAATATCCGGCGACAAGTACCATTTACATAATGAATATCAGGAATTCAAAGGCGATATCATTTTTACGCCCGGAAACAAAGATATTGGCAGATCGGATATCCTGTGGTTGGATTTTGATCCCAAACTTGGTATTGAGATCGTGCTTGAAAATTTAGCCGGCGGCCTGATCGACTTCAGCGGACAGGGGCTCGTTTTTGTAAGACCCGGCAATTATGTCGAATTTGACGAAGATGAAGAATGGCTGGACTACTCAAAAGAGAAAATGGTCGGCGATTGGGTGATGGATAAGATGTGGGTATCTCTTCCTGAATATAGTTATATGATGCATCTTACCAACGAGGATATCATGGCAGGAAGCATAACGGGAGATACGCGATTTATCTTGAGTTTTGATGACGGGATCGTTTATCAAGTATCTGAAAAGCTTGAAATTCGTGTTCCGATCACCCGTTATCGAAAATTCGGGCGCTATGCCGTGTATTTCGAAAACCGGAATCCGCTTTCACCCTATCTCTATGAATTTGTCGCAAGCGTTGTTCCGGAAGAATGGGGAGGTGAATACGCGGGACAGATGGTCATTGATGCATATCCCTGTCCGACTGATCCCACCAGGGTTATTATTTATTTTACTTTTACGCAAATTACAAGTGTTGATCAGGTTGAGGGAGGTCATTAACTATGAAAAGAGTCATCACGCTGATATTTTCGCTATTTATTCTCATAGGTGCAGCTGCCTGTTCTCCCAATGAACGATCTCCCGAGACCTCGTCGAAGACGGGGGACAAGGAAACGATATCCGGCCAGACGGATAGTACAAGCACAGAAGATTTTCAGGCCGGGATTCCCGAGGAATACCGCTTAAAAATCAATGCTCCCGCTGATTGGGGCGAACCTCTGCCGACGTCGGAATACAACATTGATTTTCCCTTATTCGGCATTAACGATGTTATGGATCCGCAGCAGCCAAGTGACCAAGAACCGGTCATCTTGCCTAAAGTCGGAGAGCTTTTTACCGTCGAAGAGTTGGAAGCGTATTTTGGCATGAACATTAAAGTGGGTGATGTTCATCCCATAGAGAACTCTGATGGTGCACGATATCTTCTGTATGAGGCGGAAATAAAAGGGTTTTGTGACGGAGAGGTTAACATCTGGATCTATGACTGGGGTGATCAGATGTCTGCGTTATCTACAATGAACATAGTCTTATCTGACCCGCGCGAAATAGAAGGTTTGGGAAAACGTGCTTTAATCTCCAAAGAAAATGTCTACATACTCGTAAAAGACGGCATTGTTTTGACCGTATCCGTAGAGTTTGTACCGCCGGATAGCGGAGGATGGATGGAACCGGCGGATGAAGAGCTGATTCTGGATTTTGCGCACCTAGCCTATGATAGGGTTATAGAAAAATTTGAATAGTGTTACTGTCGAAATTGCGCCGGTATCAAAAGTATGCCACTAAACAGTTTTATTAACTGTATTCACCGCTATGTTTTTAGTCTAGTTTGGACTCAGCCGTTGGAACAACTGTACCATCGGCTGTTTTTCGTTTATGGAGATTTCTAACACGTGCGTTATCTGCTGAATGTAACACTTTTGATAATAATGGATAAAACGGCTACACTATGAGTGTGAAAAGATTTGCGGTTTCTGTTTGTGTTGAATGATTCAGCGACGAACCGTTTCTTTAAGCAACATGAAAAAAGCACATTCTCTATTTTGCTCTTGAATTACTCGTGGTGGTTTAAGGGTTTTGATATAAGGAGGCTTAGATGTCTATTGCTGATCTTGAGACGCAACATTTTTTTCATCTCCGAGGCGATGAGATGATTGCCCCGTTTTTTGCGTCACACCGTTATCCGTGGACAATGCTTAATTCAATAGGTGAATTCATTCGTCAACAAGGTCCGTTGCTTTCAGATGACTATTATGAGTTGCGCGGACCGGGTGTGTGGGTCGCGCGTTCGGCGAAGATCTGGGATTACGTTACGATTGCGGGGCCTGTGATCATCGGTGAGGGGACTGAGATCCGACCGGGCGCTTTTATACGAGGCAATGTCTACGTCGGTCCGAACTCCGTGGTCGGCAATTCGACGGAGATTAAAAACTCTATTTTTGTAGAGCACGTGGAGGCGCCGCATTACAACTATATTGGAGACAGCATTTTGGCATCACATGCTCATATGGGTGCGGGATCAATAACGTCCAATTTGCGCGCAGATCGACAAAATATTGTCATTCATTACGAAGGACACAATATGGAGACAGGTCTTCGGAAGATGGGCGCAATACTTGCGGAACACGTTGAGGTGGGGTGTAATGCCGTTCTCAATCCTGGTGTTATGTTGTGCGAGCATGCCATGGTCTATCCGGTATCGTGCGTCCGCGTTTCTATGCCTGCATATACCATCCACAAGAATCAAGGACAAATCGTCCGGCGCACGGAACGTCTTTGATGTTCTCAAAAAGTTGCACGGTGTTTTATGTGTGCCGGCATCCAAGTAAATCACTTCTACATGATTCTTATTCACAAGTAGCACCATAGTGGGTTCATGTCAAAAGAAGCAACTTAAAAGTGATGGTTTTGCTGCAGTATTATGATGAGCCAATGCACTAAATTCGCCCAGATAGAGTAACAAAAAACAAGGGGTTCGAACCGTTCAGTACCTTGTTTTTCTTCAGGTACGTAAAATGCTTTTTACGTCATTTAATCTAATTGAGGCAGGTTTTAGTTGTGTAAGTCGCGTTCTTTGAGCATATCGCGGATTTTGTCCGTGGAATCCAGCAAAGTGGACAGTGATGCGTTATGGTTTAGGGCGTCAATAATCAGCGCCAGAAAGCGCGACATGTTGACGTCGTGGTACCAAGGAGCCGCGAGCAGTTCGGGCGAGCGATAGACTAGATTTGTACAGAAAACGGCGTCGATTGTGCCTTCTTCGTAGGCTGTATTAAAAGACTCGAGTCCATTTGCAAAAAGGCCAAACGTCGCTCCGCAAAGGATGCGACGCGCGCCATTTTTCTTCAGCGTTCTCGCAATATCCAGCATGGATTCTCCGGAGGAAATGATGTCATCGATGAGGATGGCATCACGATCCTCTACAGATCCGCCCAAAAACTCGTGCGCGATGATCGGATTCCGGCCGTCTTTGACGACGGTGTAATCCCGTCTTTTATAAAATGTTCCCAAAGGAACACCGAGAACCGATGCATAGAACATGGTACGGGAGATCGCGCCTTCATCAGGGCTGATGACCATCGTCTTATCGTGTTCAAAACGCAGGTCGGGAATCGACTCAATCATTTTGCCCAGAATCTGGTACGATGTCGGAACGTTTTCAAAGCCTACCGTCGGTGCAGCATTGGAGACACGGTCGTCGTGCACGTCAAATGTGATGACGTTGCTGACGCCCAGCTCATCGAGTTCTTCGAGCATGTGGGCGCAGTCGAGTGATTCACGCGTGTTGCGGCGATGCTGACGGCTCTCATAAAGATACGGCATGATGACGTTGATGCGACGTGCTTTGCCGGAACAAGCAAGAATGACGCGTTTGAGGTCTTGATAATGATCGTCTGGGCTCATATAGTTGGTTTTTCCCCGCATCGTATAGGAGATGGAGTGGTTTGTCACATCACAGATTATATAAAGATCGTGGCCGCGCACTGTGCGTTCCACGACGGCTTTGCCTTCGCCGGAGGAAAAACGAAGTGTGCTGACCGGAACGTGATAGTCTTCACGGATGAAACCCGGTACGGCTTCGGTTTGCTGATTTTCATCGAGATAAGATTGACGGCGCGCAAGTAGGCTTATATTGATTTCTTGCGAAAGAGTTACGGCACCTTTGAGCGCGATGAGACCAATCGGCGCCAAAGGCAACATAGGGTTGTCGCCGTATTGGTTATAGGTAAAATAGTTGCTGTCGTTTTGATAAGGCGAGGTTTCTGAAGAATGTCGATTCATGAGATTGCTCCTCTTCTTTATGATCGAAGATCAGAAAACGAAATCTGTCGATGATCGAGGCTTTTACGCGCGCCGACACGGGTTGTGTGGCGTTTTACCAGCGCTGCGATGCGCTCCGCGGGCGCTAAGAGACGTGAGAGTGAAGCGTCGTGGTTTAATGCCATGATGAGTAGCGCAAGATCGTCAGCCATGGGGATGCTCGTATACCAAGGTGATGACAGAAGTTCCGGCGATCGATAGGTCATGTCCGTTGTAAAGACGCGTTCCACGACACCATTTTCCCAAGCTTGACGCATTGGCGCGATGCCTTCAGTAAATTGAGCGAATGAAGCGGCGCATATAACTCTTTTGGCTCCGCGCGCTTTGAGAGCATTGGCACACGCGATGAATTCATTGCCGCTATCCAAAAGGTCGGAGACGATCAAGATATCCTTTCCTTCAGGTGAATCGCCGAGATAGGTGCGCGTACTGGAGCGAACCGTCTTGCCGTCGATCAACTTGAAATCGTGTCTTAGATAGAAGATGCCCAATGGCAATTTCATCGAAGACGCGTAAAAGATGCATCGACTGATGCTCGATTCATCCGGGCTGACGATCATCATGTGGTCGCGATCGATGACAAGATCTTGAATCTTATCCAAAAGAGTTCGGATTGTCTGATAGGACGTCGGGAAAGATTCAAAATTGTACCGCGGGACCGCGTTGGCGACTCGAGCATCGCGAGCGTCGAACGTTATGAAATTGTCAATGCCCAGCTGGAAGAGCTGGCGCAACATCATGGCGCAGTCGAGAGATTCCCGTCCTTTGCGATGATAGCGGCGTCCTTCATAAAGATAAGGCATGATCACATTAATGCGCGTCGCGGAATCACGTGCGCTCAGTACTATGCGTGCCAAATCCTGAAAATGCTCGTCCGGAGCAATGGAAACTTCCGTGCCATAGCGACGATACGTGGCGCCGCAATTCAGGACATCGGTCAGTATGAAAAGGTCGTGACCACGCACCGAGTCAAGAAGAACGGCCTTGCCTTCACCGGAACTGAAACGCGAAAGGTCGCAACGTTTGCGGTATTCATTGCGCACGTAGCCGGGAACAAATTCTAAATCCGGCTGTTCTTTTAACATGGCGTGCCGGCGAAGACAGAGCTGATGATTGACTCGTTCGGCAAATGCCGGCTCCATCTGTTCAGTGATCAGCGCGATAGGTCCATACGATTCAAGTGGAGGCTCGTCTCCAAATAAATTTTTTACTGACTGGTCCGCAGGAAAAGCGAGATGATCCATATGTTCCTCCCGTCTACTCAATTATAACAGGAAATACGGATTGTGACATGTTCGTCGACAAATTGACGGCTAAAGAGAGCCTAAGGGGGGGAAAAGGCTCTTTTATGCTTTTTACTCTGTGTACTATGACCTTATGAATAGACAAAAAGAAAAAAATGACGATCGCTACTTGCCGAATTTACTCTCAAAAAAATGTTCGTTCGGCCTGCAACGGCAGCGGTGCGATTTTCCTATACGACAAGATGCGCCTGACAAAGGCACTACCTTAAATTCGGTGCGTGTGGCGGATCGCGTATGGAAAGGATTCCATACGGCACATGACGAGGGAGGTAGGGCAAAGACCGCACGCGATGATCGCCCGCGTCGCCGCATTCACTTTGTTCGATATGGCATGTGGTTATTTGTGTTGACGACGGCGCTGTCCTTTTTATTGACGCAATTTCATCTTGAACGATCGGCGTTAACTAGACCGGAGGGTGTTTATAGGATTTGTGGAGTGGTTGCAGATCCCGCAACGCCGGTTTTGAAATCGAGAATGCAAAGTCACAGAATGCCTTCGAGTCAAGAAGGCCACCTGTCGTCGAACGGAATAAAGCCTACATCGGGTGGAGCTCAATCCGATTTTTATTCGCGAGGCAAATTTCAGAAAATTCGACTAGAAGACGGCGCTTTAGTGATGATTTATATGAAATCGCCCGCGCGACGTGGTGATGTCGTGCATGGATATGCCGAGCTTCGCCTCGCGTCTTCTTTGCGTAATCCGGGAGCAACATCGCAAAGACTATGGCTCTGGTCATGTGGCGCTTCGCATTCGGGAATAATGAGATCGGAAAGCATTAGACGGCTGGATCGGTGGTATCATAAGGTCACACGGATTCCGGATAAGATACGGTCTTTTGTTTACCGTCAGTGCGGGTATCTCTTTGAAGGCTTGGAGGGTGCGACAACGGTATCTTTGACGTTGGGAGATACACAACTGCTCTCGGACGAAGATAAATATCTCTTTCGCGCGTCCGGCATTGCTCATCTCACCAGTGTCTCCGGATCACACCTCTATTTTTTTCTGTTTCCTATTCGATATTTCATGCGTCGCGTCGCGAGATCTCGGAAGTTAGAGCGCGTCATCATCTTGGGCATGCTTTGGATACCATGTCTACTTGCCGGATGGGGAACTGGGATCGCTCGTGCAACGATAATGCAGGCACTCTTATGGGTAGATCCTGTTGTTCGACGTCGACGCGATCACGCTAATACCCTAGGCTTTGTCGGCTCGTTTTTGCTCGTTCTTGATCCGTTTTCGGTCTGGAGTCGCGGGTTCTGGATGAGCCTCACGATCAGCGGCGTAATTTTGATGACAAGATCGGTCTCGGGTCTCGAAAGCAGCCTTGAGCCTTCGTATTACGATCCAAACTGCGGAGGGCATGGTAGGGGTTTTGACAGGGCGCACCTTGATCATCGCTTTTCAGGCGGTAAATCATTGCCGCAGCGCAACTGGAATAAGGGAGCAAAAAGCATTATTGAATCTTTCAAGATGGCGTTTGTCGCGGCATTGTCTGCGCTTCCTTATCAGGCGATGTCGTCGCCGGGATTATTCCTAGGCGCGCCCTTTGTGAATGTGATCGCCATGGTGTTAGCCGCTTGGGTAACGATTACAGGATATGCCTCCATCCTTTTACTTTGCTTGTGCGCGCCTTTTCCTCTGCTCTCTACGGCATTGTCTATTTGCTGCAAATGGATGACGGTGCCGTCAGCGCGTTGTCTTTATCTTATTGCCTCATTCGGGGCGCGAGCGCATGCACTCAATCTTCCTGCAAGATCGATGTTATGGATCGCGGCGTTTGTTCTTCTTGTGATCGCTCTACTCCGATTGCCGCGTAGGCGTACATTGTTAAAACAATCACCACGAATTGACAGACGAAGCCGGGTCATCATTGTGTTGTTGCTTATCGGCTCACTCTCTCTTTTTGTGTGCTATGGCGTTGTGAGATGTAAACAATATGTTTGGCGTGTCCTTTTCGTTGATGTCGGTCAAGGAGACGCTACACTTTTGGTCTCTCCTCGAGGGCGTGGCTTTCTGATTGACGGAGGTGACGAGGGCTCAGGTTTCCATACACTGATTCCCGCCATGCGATATCTAGGTGTAAGCGTCATCGATGTCGCATTGGTGACGCACGGACATCAAGATCACGCGACGGGTGTAATGGAGCTTCTACGCGTCGATATGGTTCGTCATTTGGTGATCGGTGAAGGATGTCATCCTTTCACAAACGTCACCGATAGATCTAATTACGGAAAAGATCATTCGGCAGAAGCCGATCTCAGCGGCGATCTTCTGGAACTTGCAAAAGAGCACGGTGTCCTGGTGACGACGGTATGCGAGGGAGATCGTCTGCAGTTTGATGACGCCTTATGTCACGTGGTATCTGCATCAAGCACATCTTCCGATCTCAACGATGCGTCACTCGTTTTAAAGGTTCAGATTGATGGTATCGACTTGCTTTTTACCGGCGACATTACGCAAACAAAGGAGCGTATTCTCATGGATAGGGGCGCCGATCTCCAATGCCATCTCCTGCACGTTCCCCACCATGGTTCGGGAAAGTCCAGTACATCCGCATTTTTGAATGCAACGGAGGCAACGACAGCTGTCATATCCGCCGGCGAACGCAATCGATTTGGACATCCGCATCAGGACACGCTTACGCGTCTGGATGAAGCAGGACTTTCTGTTTATAGAACGGATCTGCAGGGCGCGATATTCTTGATCATCAAAGAAAGAACAGGTACGATAACAACATGGCTTGGAGATTAAACCAGCTCTAAATTATCATGGTTGGAGGCTATTGCAGAAAATAGCATGCGTTGCAGAATCGCGATATGAATCATTATTGTTTTCTGCCGAAGGGATCGATCGTTTGATTTAACGGACTGTAAAATCAAAGTAATATGCGATATATGCTGGATTTTTCTACTTAATTAATAGAGGGTGTGACATGGCGACCGCAATCCAAAAAATGGCGAATTGGAAAGATCTTTCGGCTGACTTGCGACGAGGGATCGATCGACCTGCCTATATCCTTGCCGGGGAAGAGATATTCCTTATCCGTCAAGCTCGGAAGAAGATCGAGGACACTTTGGTGCCTGCTAATCTTCAAACACTGGCCAAGATTACGTTTCAGGGTGATGGAAATCCATCGTCAATCGATGTGAAACGGTTGGTTTCTGAGATCGCGACACCGCCCTTTTTTGCGCCGGCCAAGGTCATTACCGTAGAGCATTCCGGATTTTTTGAGTCTTCGTCTTCTTCTTCGGCTTTATCCTGTGATCAGCAGGAAGCGCTGATCCATATTCCTAATTGTTGCCATGTTGTTTTCATTGAAGATACGATACGCCAGTCAAATAAACTGTTAAAGGCGATGCAAGCAAACGGTACCTTGACGGCTATCATTGACAAACAAACGCCGCGTGAGCTCTTGCGCTGGATATCGTTGCTTTGTACACATCATGGTATGCGCATAACACGCGATGCGGCAGAATCATTGATGCTTCGTTGTGAATACGCGATGAACGATATCGCCAATGAGCTCGAAACTGTCTTCCTTTTTCACCGCCATACCGGGCAAAACGTCATTGCGCTAGAAGACATTGACTTGATATGCCGCGAAGACACGACAGGAAAAATATTCGATCTTACGGATGCGATCGCTGAGGGCAAGATGGATCGTGCGCTCCAGATGTTGGATGCCATGCTTGCGCGCCGAGAGGCGCCCCTCTACATTCAGACAATGTTGGCGCGCCAAACGCGTGATCTTATGGTGGCAAAATCATGTGCCAGCGCGGCGGATGTGGTAAAGAGCGGACTTACGAAGAGTACCTTTTTTGCCAACAAACTGATGCGCCAGTCCAAGCGCTTCACGCAAAGCAAACTGGAACGGATGATGGAAGACTGTTTTCGTGCAGACGTTGCGATAAAAACCGGACGTCTTGACGATGAGGATGCCGTTTCGATGCTCGTCATAGGTGCGTGCAGTGCAGCATCCGGCACGTTCCGATAGTTTATTGGAGGATTACGTGAAGAACAAAAGGAAAAAGCATTATCATAAAAAAACGGTTCAATCGCTGACGATGAGGGAACTTCCGTCGGGAGATCAGCCTTACGAGAAAGCCGAGCGTTCTGGCATTGCGGCGTTATCGGATGCTGAACTGCTGTCGGTGATCTTAACCTCCGGACATAGGGGAGAAACGGCACTTCAGACGGCTCAAAAAGCGCTGGTAATGACCGGAGGAGTTGCCGGTATTTTCAATGCGAGCGCAAAAGAATTGCAGTCTATTCCGGGAATCGGACGAGTGAAGTCGCTGCGCATATTGGCAGCAGCGGAATTGGGTCAACGAGCGGTCGCCGCACGTCAAATACAATTACTTCCTTCGGCGTCCACAGCCGATCGAGTATTAGCGATTGTTGAGCCGAAGATGCGCTATCTTGCACGCGAGGAATTTCACATCATTCTTCTAGATGCGCAAAAACGCGTTCTGCGCACGGTCTGTATCTCAAAGGGCGGTCTGACCGGTACGGTCATTCAACCGCGCGATATTTTTCGAGAAGCGGTGAAACATAATGCCGCTGCGATGATTCTTGCGCACAATCACCCAAGCGGCGACGCATCGCCGTCCGCTGTCGACATCGAATCGACGGAGCGTTTCATGAAAATAGGCCGCATGATGGGGATACCGGTCCTCGATCACATCATTGTCGGCGCAGAGTCATCGGTCAGCATGAAGCGGCAAGGATACATGTAAACACGCGTCGACGCGATGTATGTGATAAACTGTGTTCGTTCAGAGACGAGACAGGAAGGTTGAGATGAAGCGTCGCGGACCACGCATCATGTTGATTGTTTTGTTGGCGGCAGCACTGTTGACAGCGCTGATTCTGACGACGCTGCCCGGCACTACGCGCACGCGCGTGGGAGATTTTTTCGGATCCATTTTTGATCCCGTTGTGGCTACGTTTCGAAAAGCATTTACGTCGATCGGCGATTTTTTCACTACCTACAGCGACAACCGAACGCTTCGAGCGGAACTGGAGACTCTTGAAAGGGAGAATGCCGAACTTCGCTTTGAAATTGAGAAAAACGCTCACGACGCCGAAGTCTATACGGCGTTTAAAGAGGCGCTGAATTTAAGGACGCTCTATGACGGTGTAGAGGTTCAAGGCACTGCTGTCTTGAATGGCGAGATCGGTCCTTTCTTCGATCTCATGCGTGTCAATGTGGGCCGTGCGCAAGGACTTCAGGTGAGCGATCAGACGTCTTATCCTGTCGTAACATCGCACTATGAGCTTGTCGGACGCGTTCATTCGAGTGAACTGACGTCCAGCAAGGTGATACCTCTCATCAACGAGGCGTTTTTTGTCAGCGCCTGTGTGGAGGGGAGTACGCGGGCGCCTTTTCGCGTACGCGGTGACGTCAAGTATCGCGAGCAGGGATTGTGTGTCGGTGATCAGATCCCGAAAGGCACCCCCATTCGTGAAGGAGACCGCATCATCACTTCAGGAGAAGGCGGTTTATTTCCCGGAGGCATTGTGATCGGTGAAGTCGTCTCAGTGGAGTCTTCGCCGGGGGGCGATGACGTTCGTTGTTTGATTCAACCGGTCGTCGACTTTTCCCATCTGCGCTATGTCTTTATTTTGAAGCGCGTTGATATTCAGAGCGCGCCCACGGAGCCTTGACATGAGCCGTGAAGCTACTTTGAAAAGGCGTATTATCGTTTATGTGCTCATCTTGCTTTTTCTTTCCGCGACTGAGCTTATACCGGGCCGTCATTATACCTTTTTTCATCCCGATTTTTTGTTGGCGCTTCCGATCGTGACCGGTCTTTGGATATCCGGTTACGATGGTATGGTTATGGGCCTGTTTTGCGGGTTTATTCTTGATTTCACGGCAGGTCGGGGTTATGGTGCCGGCTCACTGTTTCTAATGATGGTGGGGCTTTTAGCGAGTCGTATTGCGCCTGTTGGGACGCGCTTGCTTCTTTTGGCTATACCGGCAATGACGATCGCGGCCACTATGATCCAGACCTTTTTGTTTGGCTTTTTGTCGTGGCTGATTCCATTAGCGTCGTACGAGCGCTCGTTATCGCAATCGATGGGCATGGCATTACGTCGTTTGCCGTCATCGCTTTTGAGTAATATTGCCGCGGCTGTTATCGTTGCGTTTCTTTTCTTTATTGGATTTTATAAAAGAAAAAAGAAGGATGGCAGCGATGCGATCACTTTGTCGTTCTCGGAGGGGGAGCGTTTAGATGTCTGATCAAAATATGCCTACCGACCCCGGAGTAATCGCCTTCATAAAAGGACTCGCTCGAAAGCGTCCCTCTGAAGGGCAACGATCGAGATCGAGTCGAAATCGCTATTTATTATTGAGTATCCTGATTATTTTGGCTTTTATGGTGATGTTGCTCCGCACATCCTCTCTCCAGCTATTTGGAGAATTTGACGCGACTTCTCCGGAGACATGGGGCAGTGTCGGTTCTATCGCGATACCCGCGCCGCGCGGCGACGTCGTCGATTGCAATGGCCTTCCACTCGCTGTGAGCGAGACGCTTCAGGGAGTCGCACTGGTGAATACGGGCATGGCAGAAGCATCGTTAAACAGAACGTTGCTGGATTTGGCGCGTCTATTTAATGAATATGGATGTGCTTTTGAAAGCCCTTTGTTGAATTGGCTGGACGTGGAAGCGTCGTTTCGAGGAACGGATTTGCTTGAAAAAGATACATCGCTGCGATTTGTTTTCCGTAAACCGTATGACTCGATTGTGCGCTGGCAGACCGACCGCGATCTGTTTAATCTCGTCGAAGAAGATAAAGCCGTTACCTACTATGAAAAACAGCGCATTGTCCGTGAAGATCCGAACGACTTTTTCTACTTCCTGCTATACGATTTTTTTAATATCGAGCCGGATCGCACCTCGGGAAGCCGTCTTTACTCGGATGGTGAGGCGTTCGTTATTATGCAGTTGCGCTATCTTCTTCTTGAGCAAAATTGGAACTATGTCAGCGGACAGCCCGTTCTTCTAGTGGACAATGTTTCCACGGAGCTTGCCGCCTATTTTACAGAACAAAATTACCGTTTTCCGGGCGTTATCATCGTTCGCCACTATAAACGGCGCTATACCGACGATAGCCGTTACGTCGGACACGCTTTAGGTTATATTGGCGCCATTTCAGGGTCAGAGTACAACGTATTGAAATCATCAGGGTATGCCTTCAACGATACCCTTGGAAAATCCGGTGTCGAACAAGCGGCTGAAAGTTATCTTCGAGGGCGTTCCGGACTTATGACATTGGATTCTTGGCAGGAGGATGAGTCCGGCGGTGTCGTTCTTATTCCCGGCGAAATTCGACAGCGCCCTGCCGCCGGTAGCGAAGTGAAAATGACGATTGATCTCGAACTTCAGAAAATCGCGCGCGCTGAGTTGGAACGCAAAATCATGGAATTTCGGGGAAGCACGAACGGAGAACGCGCCATGAAAGCGACGGACGGCTGTGTGATCGTTATGGATGCGAAGACGGGCGCTATCTTAGTCAACGCGAATTATCCCGACTTCGATCCTTCGGATTTCGTTGATCAGTTCGACAATCCTGAGGCGGCACGACGCGTACAGGCATTGCTCATAGGCGAAGAAAGGCAGCCGTTGATCAACCGCGGAATTTCCGCGACATATACACCGGGTTCAACTTTTAAGCCCATCACCGGTATGGCAGCCCTCGAAACGGGCACAATCACTGCATCAGACAATGTACTCATATGTCGCGGGGAAGAAGATATCGGCGGTTATGTCTGGCATTGCTCAAATAAGAAAGGCCATGGACCGCTAAATTTTAAACGCGCGCTTGTAGCATCATGCAACCTCTATTTTTATCAAATCGGAGTCGAGACAGGCATTGATAACATCAAGAAAATAGCCGAAAGCCTCGGTCTTGGAAAAAAGACTGGTATTGACATAGAAGGGGAGGTTGCCGGCGTTTTTCCGACTCGCGAACTGAAGAAGCAACTCAATCCGCTTCCGGTGAATCAGAACTGGTATTTTTCTGATACGTGTCAGGCTTCGATCGGACAACTTTACAACAGTTACACTATGCTGCAAATGGCGCGTGCGATTGGCGGCATCGCGACGAATACACTGGTTACGCCGCACCTTATTAAAGAAGTTATTGATCAGGATGGTTTAGTGATCGTGCCTGAACGCATCCAACTAACGCCACTTAGTTTCAAAGATGAAAACGTTGCCCTTCTTCGCTCGTCCATGGTCGGATTGTCGCAGAACAAGTCAACGCGTACCGGTCTTTTGTTCAATGACTTCCCCTATGCGGTGGCCTGCAAAACCGGAACAGCGGAAGCTTTCAATGAAGATATGGAGCAGATTACAAACTCGGTTTTTGTGTGTTTCGCTCCTGCGGATGATCCTGAAATTGTGATTGCACACGTGATTTCTGATGGCGCCTACGGTGTGTTTTCCGCAGATATTTCATATCGGATCTTGTGCGCATATTTCGGAGTAGAACCAACGCACGAACACATGGGTTCTTATGACGATTACACGGCAAGCAATAATCCTTGATGAAGCAAATCTGACGGAGTATTCGCTGACGGAGTATTTTTAGGCTTTGGTGCGTTCGACGGTTGTTTCATTTTCGATCATGCATTACAATAAAACCGTGTATGTGCGTGTTTAATGTCGATTGAAAGGAGCCTGACGATGTGATGTTGTCGTCAGCAAGGTCTAATTATGATGAAAATAGTCCTCATTTCTGATACATCTAAGAATGATTTGCTCGTAAACTTTTGCATAGCGTATCAGCAGATCCTGAATCGGCATGAGCTGATTTCACCCCCCAGTACTTCGCGTTTGATCGCCGATGCGACATTGCTTCGCCCTTTATCGTTTTCTGCCGACGCATCGAGCACGTTCAGTCAACTGGCAGGTATTGCGCACTACAACGAAATTGACGCTGTTATATATTTGCGGGATCCCGATCGTCCTTTGGACGATCCGCAGCAGCGGTTGTTGCAAGCCTGCGATACGAACAGCATACCTTTTGCTACCAATACTGCGACAGCTGAGATTCTCGTGCTCGCAATTAGCCGTGGCGACTTGGACTGGCGCGAATTGGTGCGTACGAATGTATAATTCTTATGCGGTTAAGGGTCCTCTTTCTGTTTTCCCGGAACGGCTTATGAATTGCAATATGTACCGTTTGGACGTCGAGGGCGGCGCTGTATTTTTTGATCCGTCACTTACTCCTGAAGTTATCCGTTATACCGATCCGGTCGTCATGATCGTAGCGACGCACGGCCATTTTGACCACGTCAATGCTGCGGGCGCGTGGAAAGAGCAATTTCCGGAGGCGCCTTATGTGATGATCGGCGATGAGGTGTCCTTGCTCGACGATGTCCGCGGCAACGCTTCAACATCTTTCGGAAGGCCACAAAAGTTTCAGCATCCCGACCGCGAACTGCGTGACGGCGATCGATGCGAGCTTGACGATCAATTCACGATGGAAGTCATCAGCACACCTGGGCACACCAAGGGTTCGGCTTGCTACATGCTTTGGAAAAAAGTTGATTCCGGAGAGGAGCCTTTCGCGCTCATTACGGGCGATACACTCTTCGATAACGGATGGGGGAGGACGGATTTTGCCACTGGTGACGATCGACAGATGCGCCTAAGTCTCCAACGTCTCTACCGCATCCTGTCGAACACGCCCCCAGATCTTCCTGTGTGTGCCGGTCATGGAAGTACAACAACCGCGCGCGACGCTTGTTACTTTCTGGAAATTATGGGCTTTTTCGCCTAATCCGGTTGCCCCCTGTTGTTTAGGTTTTCTTTGAGAAATCGTAAGCTCTTTGTGCTTAATCGAGTTATCCCGCTATTGTTTAGCTATTCTTTGAGAAATCACGCGTTATTTCGCTTAATCGAGTTATCCTACTGTTTTCTAGTTTTTCTTTAGTCAATACTTTGAATATCGGATTTTTTTGTGTTTTGCGACTGCCGACCGCACCTATATATTTCCTTGAATAGTCGCTGTCCTTCGTTAAAGACATGCTCTCCTCGAGTTTTGTTATTCCTTTGAGCGAGGTTTCAGATCACGAGATTGTTGTTGATCGAAAGTTTATTTTTTCCGTTTGAACGGCGTCGACGTGATTATACGACTTGTTTTTTGAAATACAATCTCCCAAGAGAAGTCTTTCAATCTTAATCGTAGGTGTCAATCTTTTTTTGTCAAATTGACGGCTTACGGCACCTCTTGTCGACAAGATGTCCGCCTGATGCTGTGATAGAAGAGATAGGCTAAGAGTCACATTAAGTGATGTAGTCGGACGTGATGGATTCATCTTGAAAAGAACATCGTCAAAAGGCTGAATCTAATAATTATTGCCGATATCGACGAGTCATTTTTAAAAGACGAGGAGAAGTTTTTGTATCCGACAAATGAAACAGGATATTGAAGAAACAAAGCATGCATCAATAGAACGGTGTTCCACATCGTGAATGAAGGAATGCATGTGTGGAAAGGAGTATAAAAATGGGGTTTTCTCTTGAATCAGCCATTTCGCTACCTTGTTGCCTCATCATACTGGCTGAATCGATCAGCACGGCTATACCGCTTAGCATCAGTGCGCATCAAAGCGCACGATTGTCCGCGTATGCTTCGACGCGACATCAGGAGGGGCTTCACAGTTGTCGTTATATAGAAGAAGAGCGCGAGGGGTACAAGGTGTATCGCGTTGAGACAGAACCTCAGAAAATGGTCGAATCGCTTTCTTTTGTGAAGGACGCGATTCGCACCGTAGGAACAGCCTGCCCTCCGAACGGCACTCATGATATGAAAGATCTCGAATAAAAGGATGGATCATGGAGAGCAAATTGCGCTGTCGGAAAGATTCAGTCGTTTTCAAAAGTCGGCAAGTGTAATCAACAAGCGTAATTGACAAAAGCAAATTAATTTGAGAAGCAAGGATATTAATTCCTAGGTCGGGGAGTTGTGTCATGTTAACGAATAGACTAAACAAGATAATTTGTACTGTGCGCGTTCGGCGAAAAGGCGCACGCAAAAGGGATAATCTTGTTCAGAGCAATCGACTTGTAAGGAACGAGAAAACGTTATTAAAACGACAAAGACGGGGACATAAGCGGAACGAATCTATTTCCTTGCGACAATGTTCCCGAAAGAGACAAAAGCAGTTCGTGGGATCGATCAGTCTAGCCCTTTGTTTTGCGATGCCGGCATTTCTTTTTCTTTTTTCAGGAATCCTGAAAGCTTGTCACCGTGATCGCATCGAGACGAACTTGGTGCGCGCGACAGTTCAGACATCGCGGAACGCTCTGGCCTGTTATGATCGTGAACTATACAAAACTTTTGGGCTCTTCGGATTGCGGCAGGAGGATGCAGATAAGGCGATCTCCTCAATCGGTCTTCCGTCAGACGTTTCGCAGACAGTATTTCTAGAAAAGCCGCTTTCGGAACCTAAGGCTATGAAGGACGCCGTGGCGCGCCATATGAGTTATCGGGCAGTGCTCTCAATTTTTCAAGATGCTTTAGACAAAATCCGTTCGGTAAAAGCTTGGGAGGATCAACTCTCGGGCTCATGGCTAACTGAACTTGAGCCCAATACGTTAATCGCAGGATATAAGACGGTTGACCCTGAATTGCCGGACTACGAGGAAGAGCCTGAATGGCTTGGCGAGTATAATTCCTACATGGACGACAATATCCGCGGTTTTTATCAGGAAAGCCTGACGTTCATAGCCCCGGTTTTTGCGCCCGTTACTGACGGTACTGCAAAGCCAATTGAAGTGCGGCCCTTTGAACAGGGAGGTCTTTCCGGAGTTGGCGCTTTTCTTGATCGTGTTTTCATGGTATCTCCGGAGGGGATCCTTGATCACGTGATGCTCACAGAGTACAGTTTATGTTATCTTTCATCCGCAGTACCTTTTGTCATTCGAAACGGCGTGTGCGAGTACGATAAAACGCCGGACGGACGCGTCATCGCAAACTTCTCCACTTCGCGACAATATGAATTGGAATATGTAGCGATGGGACTTCATGGCGCATCTGCTCATCGTTCAATTAAGCTGCTCATTGGTCTTATGCGGTCTGCCGCTCATTTGATCTACATGGCGACCGATCCGTCCATCCGCGCACATTATCAGACGCTTGGAGTCACTATTTCATCAGCCGTTGCGGCCATATCGCTCGGCACGGTCATCCTTCCGCCAGACGCTGTTTCTTGGATCCTGATGTCGGCCGCGTCGATCATCAATGGCGGAAAGGAAGCGGTTCAACTTTGTGAAGGGGCGGAAGTACCGTTATGGCCTGGAAATAGCGCATACAACATCCCCATGCGTTACCGCGATTACGTACGTCTTATTATTGTGATTCAGTCACCCGATACCATTGCTAAACGTCTTTCCAATGTCATCTTTCAGGCATGTCCCGGCACCTTTTATACCGCGGCACGCACGACTATGTACTGGGAAGAGGTTTCCTTTGAATATGTTACAGGCTACCTTAGGAGGAAGGAGGCAGAGGCAGTTTCATGAAGCACAAGAAAATCAACGATTCCACTATTTCAAAAAATAAACGCCTCAAAGGGACCATATCGCTTGAAGCTGCGCTTGTTTTCCCCGCGATGATTGGCATCATTTTGATTTTTGTGTTGGCGATACAGACCGTTCGCGATACCATTATTCTCGGTCATGCGCTCGACCAGACGGCAAATGAGATCGCACTTTTGCTCCCTCTTGAAGACGCTCTGGAAGGTGTCGTGGATCAGGAAGAGTGGATTAGAAAGACTGTTTCCGATCAAACGCTTGCAAAGATTGCTGTAGATAGGATGCCGGATCTTGCGCCCACACTGCTCGCTTCGCCTTTTATCTTAAATCGTGTGTCTTACTGGTCGCGGCAAACGGCAGCAGGACAGCATTGTTCACCGCCTGATGGCGAGATGAAGATCGCCTTTGATTTTGATGAGAACAGGAAAACATGTTGGCTCATTCTTTCTTACCGAAAAACGATGCCGCAAGGTGCGCCGTGGCAGATCATACGTTCACGTGTGCCGATCTGGAATGTCTACCTTTTTGAAGAAAAAGACGACACGTCAAATGAAGAAGAACAAAGTGAGAAAGATAGTGTGTGGATGCTCTCTAATTTTGAGCGTGGCGCTACGCTTAGGGGGACGTTTGGCGGGCATCTCCCGCCGTTTTATCCGGTGATTGCCATGTGGGACGGCGTTGAAGCGGTTTCTATCAAGAGTATGGACATTACGGCACCGACATACCGTTCACAAGCTGCGGCAGAAAAGAAAATATTGCATCATGTAGAATCCTTGGCAACCTTTCAGGGCGCGGGCGAGGAGGGGCCGTCGCCTAGCGAGATTCAGAAGCGACGCCTCATTCTCGTGATACCCGACAATCCTGTTTCATGGAAAACAAGTGAGGTTATATCCTGTTGGCAAAACACGGCGGCCTCGTTCGGCGTAATGCTCGACGTGAGGGAATATGGGACAAGTTATGCATACCAAGATCCGGATTAAAGGTGCATTGCTATATCTGCCATTCTCAGCTTACATCTATACCGACGATTTTGCATATTGTAGCTCGCTTCTGTCTTAATCGAAGATTTAGCATTGTCATTTTGTACTCGATTTGAAGAGGGAAGGATAATTTTTGGCAAAAGTGGTCTTGAGATAAGTTTCCTCTCAAGTGCAATGAGAATATGCATTGAGTCGGCGTTAGATCATGACATTCATCGGGTCTAGGGTATAATAACGTAGGAAGAAAAACACAAAAAAGCCTTGACGCCTTCGAAATGATTCGGTTGCCGGATGTTTGGCGCCGTACATCATGTTAACTTTTGGCGAATATATTTTTGTAAGATGTTGCGGGCGGCGTATGACGATTACAATAAGCAAGATGCCGCCGAAGGATGAAATATGGGATTATTTGATGCGATTTTCGGAACGTATTCCGAGCGTGAGTTAAAGAAAAATCGTCAGCAAGTGCGTGAAGTTCTCGCTCTTGCACAAGATTTCAAGAATAAATCGGAAGGCGAGCTCCGTGGCATGACCGATCTTCTTCGAAGACGGCTTGCGGACGGGGAGACGTTGGATGCGCTACTGCCGGAGGCATTTGCAACAGTTCGTGAAGCGAGTACACGTGTGCTCGGCATGACGCACTTTCCCGTTCAGGTAGAGGGTGGTATTGTTCTCCACCAAGGGCGGATCGCAGAAATGCGCACAGGTGAAGGTAAAACGCTTGTAGCGACTTTGCCGGTGTATCTCAACGCGCTGACGGGGAATGGCGTCCATGTCGTGACCGTTAACGATTATCTTGCGAAGCGCGACAGTGAGTGGATGGGCAAAATCTACCGTTATCTTGGGTTGGATGTCGGTCTAATCGTGCACGGACTTGATAAAAAAACGAGACGCGCATCGTACGCTGCAGATGTGACGTATGGAACGAACAATGAATTTGGTTTTGACTATCTTCGTGACAACATGGTTTTGGCACTCGAAGATTGTGTCCAGCGACAATTGAATTTCGCGATCGTCGACGAGGTTGACAGCATCTTAGTTGACGAAGCGCGAACACCGCTCATCATCTCCGGAGAGGGCACCGATTCTTCAGCCCTATACAAAAAAACCAACGACTTTGTGCGCGGTTTGAAAGAAAAACGTGTCATTCAAGATGAATCCATCAGGACTGAAGATGAACTTGAAGAATTAGAGTTGGGCGCCGACTATGTTGTCGATGAAAAGGCGAGAAGCGCTGTACTTACAGAGCGTGGTGTCGCAAAAGCCGAGCGTTTTTTCAACCTTGAAAATCTTTCCGATCAGGAGAACTATGATATCAATCACCATATCAATCAAGCACTCAAAGCGCGCGGCATCATGCACCTCGATCGCGATTACGTCATCAAGGACGGCGAGATTGTTATCGTCGACGACTTTACAGGGCGTCTGATGTTCGGTCGGCGCTATAGCGACGGACTTCACCAAGCTATTGAAGCAAAAGAAGGGGTTGACATACGCCAAGAGAATAAAACACTGGCGACAATTACGTTCCAGAATTATTTCCGGATGTACAAGAAGCTTTCAGGCATGACGGGCACGGCGCTGACCGAAGAAGACGAATTCAGAGAAATATATAATCTGGACGTCATTTCCATACCTACCAATGAACCTATGATCCGCGAAGACGCGCCGGATGCCATCTTTAAGACAGAACGCGGCAAGTACAATGCGGTACTTGATTTCGTAAGAGATCGCCACGAGATGGGACAACCGGTTCTCGTAGGTACGGTGACGGTCGAGCATTCTGAGATTCTTTCAAAGCTTTTCATCAAAGCCGGCATACCGCACAATGTGCTGAACGCTCGTTACCATGAGCGCGAGGCGGAAATTGTTGCACAGGCTGGACGTTACGGCGCGGTCACGATCGCGACGAACATGGCCGGACGCGGAACGGACATTATGCTAGGTGGCAATCCGGAATTTCTTGCTCGTCAGGAAATGCGAAAGCAAGGTTATGACGAGGAATTGATCGAAAACAGCACAGCTTTTAACGTGACCGATGACGAGACGATTTTGCGTGCTCGCGACGTTTTTGCAAAGCTTAAAGAACGTTATACCGCGGAGATCGCCTATGAGAAGGAGCGCGTGATCGATGCGGGCGGCCTTTGCATTGTCGGAACAGAACGCCACGAATCACGCAGGATCGACAACCAGTTGCGCGGTCGTGCCGGTCGTCAAGGAGATCCCGGCTTTTCAAAATTCTATCTTTCACTCGAAGATGATTTGATGCGCCTGTTCGGCGGTGAGCGGATGGATCGAATGTTTTCAACGCTCGGCGTAGATGAAACAGTTGAGATTTCACACCCGTTGCTTGCAAAAAGCATAGAAGCGGCACAACGTCGTGTTGAAAGCATGAACTTCGCGATCAGGAAGAATGTTCTTGAGTATGACAATGTCATGAATTTGCAGCGCCAGATCATCTATAAGCAGCGCCGTGAAGTCCTCGAAGGACACGATCTTCATGCATATTTTCTGCGTATCGCCGAAGAGAGAATGCGAAGTATTCTCGCTGATTTTATGAGTCGATCGTCTGATCCCTTCGATTGGGATCGGGAAGTGCTCCGTTCGCGTGTCGAAGATGAGTTTGGTACACTTCCTGCGTTGACGAAGTTCCTTCATTTCAGGGAATCGGATGACGGCGAGGACGTGGTCGAACGTCTCACGGAAGACGCGCTTGCCAAACTTGAATCGCGTGCCGACGAAATAGGGTCTGATGAATTATTCCGTCAGGTTGAGCGTGTCGTCTTGTTGCAGACGGTCGATCGACACTGGATGGATCACATCGACATGATGGATGATCTTCGCGACAGTATTGGTATGCGCGGTTACGCTCAGCACGATCCGGTCATCGAATATAAGCGCGAGGGATTTGACATGTTTGATGCGATGAACGAAGCCATCAAACAAGATGCAGTGCGACTGATTATGCGCGCTCGATTTGTGGCAGAGAGCAGTACGCGCATGAAGCGCAGCGCGCCGGACAAACTGCTCGAAGGGCGCGGATCACAAGGATGGTCCAGAGCTTCAGCGCCATCAAAAAATATAGATGGCCGAGGTCCGATGGCAACATCAGCTCCTGATCCGAAAGCTGTACCGGTGCGAAAGAAATACCGACCCGGGCGAAATGACCCCTGCTGGTGCGGCAGCGGAAAAAAATACAAGAATTGTCATCTAAAACAAGATGAAGAAGAGGATCGATAGACGTATTTGTTGACGTTGACATGCGCTCTTATTTCATTGGAGCTGTTGTACAGATGCTGTCGTATAAACAACAATAGGAAAAGGCGGTCATCATAGCTGATGATCGCCATAGAAGTCAGAAACGATGAAAGTGTTTGACAACATTGATCGAACAGATCATTAAACACTTGCAGGATCCGTATACAAAGTGATTTGCATTCACCCAACAAGACGCGTGTAGCACAGGAGGTCAGTATGAAAGATAGGCGAATGGATGATCGCGCGACAGCGGCGATCCGTGTTTTATCGATTGAAGCGATTCAAAAGGCAAAGTCGGGACATCCTGGAATGCCTCTTGGTGCCGCGCCCATGGCGTATGAGTTGTGGGCACACCATATGAAGCATAACCCGAAGAATCCATCGTGGATGGATCGCGATCGCTTTGTACTCTCGGCAGGTCATGCATCATCGATGTTGTATGCGATGCTGTATCTTTTTGGATACGGGCTCACGCGAGACGATATCGCCAATTTTCGTCAGTTGGGGAGTCGGACGCCCGGACATCCGGAATACGGGCACACGGTTGGCGTCGAAACGACGACAGGACCTCTGGGGCAGGGGTTTGCTATAGCTTGCGGCATGGCGATGGCCGAAGCGCGTCTTGCTGCTACATATAACACGCCGGAACACAAAATCATAGACCATTACACGTACGTGCTTTGTGGCGATGGAGACCTAATGGAGGGTGTGAGCGCAGAAGCGGCGTCGTTGGCGGGCACGCTTAAGCTCGGCAAGCTTATCGTACTTTATGATAGCAACGATATCACGATCGAAGGTTCAACCGATCTCGCTTTCACAGAAGATGTGGGTGCACGCTTTGAATCCTATGGATGGCATGTGTTGTACGTAGCGGATGGCAATGATCGCGACGCTGTTGGCCGCGCGATTGAAGAAGCGCGTTCGCGAGCAGATCGCCCGTCGCTGATTACCGTCAAAACTAAAATCGGCTACGGCTCACCGCGAGAAGGGTCATCATCTTGTCATGGCGCGCCGCTCGGGGAGGCGAATGTCGATCTGACGAAGCAGGCCCTCGGTTGGCCGGAGGATCTCGAACCCTTTGAAGTGCCGGAGGAGATTCTCCAGTATATAACGAAATTGTCCGATTCAAAAGTAAGCAAGGAAGCCGCTTGGAATGAGACGTTTGATGCGTGGAAGAAAGCCAATCCGGATCTTGCCGAACAACTTCGTCGAGTGATGACAGGCTGTGATCTTGATGATTTGACTCTTGACGATTTGCTTGAAGTCGTTCCGAATGATGAAGCGACTAGGGCTTCTTTTGGCCGAATCCTGAACGCGATATCAGAGAAAACACCTTGTTTATTTGGCGGAAGCGCTGATCTCGCGCCTTCGAATAATACAGTGATTAAGAGCGCCACTTCCTTTTCATCCGATAATCGAAATGGTGCCAGTGTACATTTTGGCGTACGCGAATTCGCGATGGCCGCTATCGCGAACGGTATTGCACTTCATGGCGGTTTTCGTCCGTATGTGGCGACCTTTCTTGTCTTTTCTGATTACTTGAAGGCCGCTCTGCGTTTATCTGCGCTGATGAAATTGCCTGTGATCTACGTTTTGACGCATGACAGCTTGGCGGTAGGAGAAGATGGTCCGACGCACCAGCCTGTTGAGCAGCTGGTTATGTTGCGCTCCATTCCCGGTGTGCGTGTTTTTCGACCCGCTGGGAGAAAAGAAGTCGCTTCAGCGTGGATTCAGGCATTGGCCTACGAGGAGCCGTCTGTGCTTGTATTGTCCCGTCAAGGCCTCGTTTCTCGTGAAACCGATCCCGAAAAAGCCTTGAAAGGCGCTTATGTTCTTCGCGACGGGGGTGACGAGCCTGATCTTATACTCATGTCCTCTGGTTCAGAGGTTGAAGTAGCGCTTAGCGCCGCCGATATTCTCAAAGAGGACGCCATTCAAGCGCGCGTCGTGTCTTTCCTTTCAATGGAAGTCTTTAACGCGCAAGATGAGACCTATAGGAACGATGTTCTGCCGCCCAAGCTTCGCAATCGAGTAGCCGTCGAAGCCGCTTCACCGCTTTCGTGGCATCGCTATGTTGGACTTGACGGTGCTGTTATAGGTATCGACCAGTTCGGTATGTCGGGGCCAGGCGGTGCTGTTATGCGTGAATACGGTTTTACAGCGGAGCACGTCGCCGATGTTTGCCGAGATGTTTTAAGAAAGCAAGATTAAATCATTCATCGATTAGGAATGCACGAATCAAAGCATATTAATGATTCAACTGGACTAAAACAAGGGGGGGCTTTTCAATCAGGCGCCCCCCTGGAAACGCAACGAATCGTTTACCGGCGGTAATATTGAGCAGCAGTGTTACCTTTCAGTCGGACGCCCCATTTTAATCGCAATGAAACAAAGTGACAAGTTGATATTTCATAAAGAAGGCTATAAGAAGGCTGTATCTCAATCGAGAAAGTTCTCCTATCAAAGTTCTCTTATATGATAATTAAACAGCTGTCAGCGCAGCCGGTACTGAGGTACTGTCAAGGATCTTTCGCACATTTCTCTTATCTGGTAATGTTTTTAGAACCTCTCCCGGGGGGAGCAGCCAATCGTTTTGAGCTGAATGCTTTTCTTTCGAATCCGTCGATGCTTTTTTGAGGAATAAAAAAACCCTTGCAACGTGTGTTTACAAGGGTTTAGTGTGGAGCCGAAGGTGAGGATCGAACTCACGACCTATTCATTACGAGTGAATTGCTCTACCACTGAGCCACTTCGGCAACGGCTTCTATATTATCAATGTAAAATAGAATGTGTCAAGTGAAAGTTAATCCTTGTGATAATTAGGTTAATTGCAAAAGTAAGCGTATCACTTTATTTGCACTAGCCTCTGCAAAGCACATCGACAGCGGTCATCGTAAGCCTTCAGCCTTACGAGGCATCCCCATTGTTCTGTATGCCGGACATAGTGACATGTATTGATGAATCGACGCAGACCTATACCCGACAGAATGCATTGTTTTGTGAAAAAATGCGACGATAGGCGTTATCCGGTCACTTTTCATGATAAAGTAAGAAAAAGGGCAATGGCCGTATGTAGAGGTTTTTATGCAGCTTGCTGAAATAATTCTGTCTGACACGGGCGGTGCGGATGTAATGCGCCGTATGCGTATTCAACGCGGCATCACCTATATTCATGTTTGCTCATCTTATGCCGAGCTTTTCCCGTTCTACGTTTTTCAGTCAAACCTTCCTTCTCTTAGGTTCGATTTTGAGGGAAGGACAATCATGCCCGATTGCATTTCACAAGCGGTCTGGACTTTAGTTTTTCACTATCTTGATGCTCCTTATTCGGTCTCGACTGATGATCAGGGCGATGGACGGAGCGCACTTCTTGGAGGCATCATTGTAGGAAAAGAAAGCGAAATGCTTGCTCACCGGCTTGATCTGAAACAGTTCGCTCGTGACGACGTATCAGATGAAGATCTCCTGAATGCTTTAATCGCACTCCGCCGGCGCCTATTATCCTATCGACTTTCGCTTTTGAGTGAAGATGAAGACAAGGGAACGCTTGCGCTGGCACGTTACGAATACGAAGATTGCACATCAGAAATCCGCATTTTACAAGAAGGCGCGATGCCGGAGATGGATATTCCAAGCCACATCGCAGAACTGGAAAATACACTCGAGAAGCTCAAACGTCGGGCTCGACGCCTTTCTGAAGAGCAGAAGACGAATAAACTGCTTTCCATCAAATCGGAATATGAAACTCTTCTTTCTCTGCGCAAGGAGCTCAAAGACACTGAACAGCGCGACGGCCTTTATGGTGCGCGCATCACCAACCTTGGGCACGATATTACGGTTCACGAATTAACAGATCTCAATACGATGCGCGCACGTGTGCGCGAACTGGAAAAAGTTGTTGCTGAATTTGAATCATCGATTGAGTCGATCAATATCGAGAAAAACCAAGAAGAACGCCGACGTATCTTATCACGCCGCGAAGCAAACGATCTTGCTGTCGAACGCAAATCGCTTCTAGCGACTTTAGAGGACGCTTACGCTGAAGTTTCTGACACGCATCAATCTTCGCAATATGACAGTATAGATCGAAGGAGAAATACAATAGGCGGCTCTGTAACATCGCAAGGGGAGGACGCTTTTCCAACGACGCGCCATCTAGTTGTTCTTGGAGGCTTGCTCTTGTTAGCAATCGGATTGTTGTTGCTTGCCGCTAATCGAACTTTTGGACTGGTGTTCGCCATTCTTGGCATCGTTGCCGCGGCGATTGCCTTATTGTCTCCACTTTTAATAAAACGTTTTCATCGCCCCGGCCGATTGGTTCGTCCTTTTGTTAAGCGCGATTTTCAACAAGAGCGAGATCGTCTTCAAACGATTGAGCGGACGCTTGAGATGAAAAGGGAAGAGGATGCCGTCCTCACAAAACGGATCGATGAGCTTGAAACGGCGTATGCGGAGACGACAATACAGCTGGAATTCACCTCCTCTGAGCTTTCGCGGGTATCGCGTGATCTCCTTATGTATGTGAAGCCGTATGCCGGTCCGAGCCAGATGGAAGAAATTGACGATATTTTAGAGACATTGATGCGACAGCGACATTCGAATGATCACTACAATGAGCGCGTTTCCGATCTTTTACGGCGAATTGGTGATCTAAAACATGGGCGCTCAGACGACGAGATGGAGCGCGAGTACGAGAAAGCCTGTCATCAACTTTACGGAGACATGGCATCGGGTGATCACAACGCGCCACCTGTTATGAACATCAATCCGACATTGGAGCTAAATTACGATCCCGAACGCGCAAGAGCCGTCATCGAAGAGCGGTCAGAGGTTGAACGACAAATTGCGGAGATTCAGAAAGATATCGCGGAAAAAAAAGAGCGCTTTACACGTGATGAGGATTTAAAACTGCGCCTTGACGGTTTGAAGAGGAAGCAAACATCGCTCAAGGCATCGATTTCCTCACTTAACGATGATTTATTGCGTTACGACAGTGCGATACGCTTTCTTGATACATTAATTTACAGTAGAAATGACCTACGGTTGCCTTTTGTGATGCGCCGGACAATCGAGATTCTCGGCCGCCTGACAGGACGGATGGTCGGTTCTCCTGTGCCTGTAGCGGACGCCGCACTTCCGCATAGAGGGATGCGTGTGCCTAATATGCCGGTAAGACGCGTGCGTGAGGGAATAGAAGACAGAATGCCTGAAGACATTTCTCTTTTCGACGAAGCTCCTGCCGAATTGAGTTATCTGGCGTTTCGAATGGCACTTGCGGACGCAGGCGTGTTAACGGGATCTGAGATGACGACGCCACTTATCTTGCTTGATCCTGTCATTCCTGTGGAGCCGATGTATCGCGACCGCCTATTTGACACTCTTGAGGAATGGACGCTCGAGACGACGCGGCAATTGATTTACGTTTCCGATTCAAAAGATTTGGCCGATCGCGCATCTGAGCGGCACTTGACCGTATACACATGTTGATAATGTTACGTTAAGCATCCGAAGCGCTCAACATTTGAAACGTATAAAACGCAAACATATCCTGGTTTGAATAAGATCCGAGATCTCTTAAAACTTAAGTCACACGCTTAAAGTGCTACAAAGAAAGAAGGTAGAAATAAGATGAAAACGGGATTAAAGGTCATCGAAGATCAATTAGAGGCATTGAAAGCTTCCGGCGTATACAGTGAAGAACGTGTACTTACGGTTCCGCAAGGCAGCAAAATTGATACCTTAGAAAAAAGCGGCGTCATTAATATGTGCGCGAACAACTATCTTGGACTTGCTAATGACAAGGAGCTGATTGAAGCGGCGAAGTCCAGTTATGATCGCTGGGGCTACGGGCTCTCCTCTGTCCGCTTCATTTGCGGCACACAGACACTTCATAAAAAATTGGAGGCTGAGCTCTCTAGTTTTTTCGGGTTTGAAGACTGCATTCTCTATTCGTCTTGTTTTGATGCGAACGGGGGACTTTTTGAAACGATTCTCAGCGCCGAAGACGCGGTCATCAGCGATGAGTTGAACCATGCGAGCATCATTGACGGTATTCGCCTTTGTAAGGCAAAACGTTACATATACAGGAATAATGATATGGCGGAGCTTGAAGAGCGTTTGCAAGAAGCCGACAACGACGGCTGCCGTGTAAAGCTGATTGCCACAGACGGCGTTTTCTCCATGGATGGCATCATCGCGAATCTTAAAGGAATATGTGACCTTGCGGACAAATACGAAGCGCTTGTCATGGTCGATGACTCCCATGCCTCCGGCTTTGTTGGGAAAACTGGGCGCGGTACGCCGGAAGTTGAAAACGTCTTGGGACGAATCGATATTATGACCAGCACGTTGGGCAAAGCGCTCGGTGGCGCGTCAGGCGGGTTTACCCTTTCTAAAAAATCGGTTGTCGATTGGCTTCGGCAAAAGAGCCGTCCCTATCTTTTTTCCAATACGCTCGCGCCGTCCATTGCATCAACATCTCTTAAAGTACTGGAAAAAATACAAAACAATACCGAATTGATAGACCGCGTCAACGAGAATACAAGGTTTTTCCGTGAAGGAATAAAAGAAATAGGACTGGATGTCATTCCCGGTGTTCACCCGATTGTCCCTATAATGGTATATGACGCCGTAAAAGCGATAGAAGTCGCCGACTATATGCTGGATCTAGGCGTTTATGTCGTCGCTTTCAAGTTTCCGGTCGTACCAAAAGGAAAAGCGCGCATTCGCACCCAGATTTCGGCGGCACACACCGAAGAAGAATTGCGTTTTGTCATTGATTGTTTTGCGAAAGCAAAAGCGGAATTTAATCTCTGAGTTAAACTGAGAATGCGCTGAGGATGTGCTTCTGTTAAATATAAAAAATGAACAAAATTATGAGAAAACAAAAACCCTGTAACTTCGTGGTTGCAGGGCTTTCACGCTGGTGCACCATCGGGGACTCGAACCCAGGACCCACTGATTAAGAGTCAGTTGCTCTGCCAGCTGAGCTAATGGTGCGAACGCACGTCATTATAAAAGTTTTCATCGTATTTTGTCAACCAAGAATATGGAGCACAGCCCATTGCCTATTGAAAAGCCTATTGAAAGACTATATGAGCAGGCTATTAAAGCTGAATGCAGCTGAATGTCAAAGTAAGCTGGATATTAAGAGACGCAGGTCGGATCATTTTAAAACTTCGATCACTACAGCAATACCTGTGAGACTTTTTCTGACACATCCTCATGTGAGTTGGCGCGAATAAAGAATCACTTGAGACATGACAGATCTTTTGTTAGGATAAGGGTGCTATTGACATTGAGTAGCGAGGGTGACCTTACGATACAGGCATCCTGATCGAATGGATAAGTCGGGTCATTGAAGAAAATCCCTTGATCAAAAGAAAGCGGTTATGCTTGAATGTCGCTCGGCACATTCGCTGGAGGTACAACACCATTGGACGGCAGTAGCTGTACGGGCCCTCTTCTGAGGGCTGTTCTCAATAATCAGACATCTATTGAAGCGTTACAAAAACCGCTTGTGTTAGATTTGATCCTAATCTTTATTCTCATCCTGATCAACGGATTTTTTGCTGCGGCAGAAATGGCAGTTGTCACGCAAAATGACAACAAAATTCGTCAGCTCGCAGAAGGCGGCGACGAACGCGCAAAACGGCTTGTGCGATTTATCGACAACAAAAGCCGCTTTCTTTCGACGATTCAGGTTGCGATTACGCTGGCGGGGTTCTTATCCAGTGCGTTTGCAGCGGATAAACTTGCGTACCGCCTTTATTTGTTCGCTGATCCGGCAAGGCAGAGTCCATCATTAAGAACATTATTTGTAGTTCTGATTACGATTGTTTTGTCGTACCTTACACTTGTTTTCGGCGAACTTGTACCAAAAAGATTGGCGCTTCGCCAGCCCGAGACATTTGCTTTAAAGATATCGGCGATACTCCGTTTTTTTGATATGATTTTTTTTCCGTTCACAAAATTGTTGGAGTGGTCTACAAACGGCGTGTTGCGTTTGCTGGGCATCGACCCGAAGGAATCACCTGAAAGCATAACGGAAGAGGAAATCAAGATTTTGGTGGAGGCAAGTGCCGGAAGTGGCGGCCTTGAAAAACAGGAAGCCGCGCTGATCAATAATATCTTTGCTTTTGATGATAAAGTTGCTTCTGAAATCATGACGCCCAGAGTTTCCATAGAAGCTGTGCCCCTTACAGCTACCTACGAAGAAGCGGTCGAACATGTAGTCAATGCGATGTACTCGCGATTTCCGGTTTTCGATGAGGATATTGATGATATCGTCGGGGTGTTGTCGGTCAAAGAGCTTCTCAATGTGCCACCAGAAAAACGCGGCATCGATTTTTCGCTTCGTCCGCTCCTTCGTCCTGCTTATTTTATTCCAGAAGGAAAACGCGTTGATATCCTATTCAACGAAATGAAACAGCAACACATTACGATGGCAGTTGTCGTTGACGAATATGGCGGAACGGAAGGCATCGTGACAATGGAAGATCTACTAGAGGAAATTGTCGGCGACATCGAGGATGAATATGACGAGCCCACGGATATGGTCACTCTGAATTCAGACGGTTCCTACGTTTTCAGTGGTTTATTGACACCTAGTGAAGCTGGGCGCTACGTGCCGGCACTTGATGAACTGAAAGAAGATGACGATTTTGATACCATCGCCGGATTTGTCCTCTCTTTGCTCGGATATATTCCCCAACAAGATGAACATCCTATCGTCACATTTAAAAACCTGAAATTCACTGTCGTAGAGATGGATGATCGGCGCATATCGCGCATTCGACTAGATATCCTTCCAGAAACAGAGTCCGACCAAACAGAGGAATGACAGAGTTCGGCTATATAGATGAGTAGCAGCATTAGCTATAGAGAGAATTGGCACAGTTCGGCTATACAGAAAAGTAACTGAGTACGTCATAGAGAGAATTGACAGAGCTCGTCTATATGAAAAGCAGCTGAGTCCAACTATAAAGGAGAATAACGCAGGCGTCGCGTTCTCCTTTGGGGGTCAATTTTTCAGATAAATTAGTGAAACTGGATTCACAACCACAGATTGGGCACAATTTAAGATTATTCAGAGAAACTGTTGTCTTAAAGAATTGTCTGACGGCGCGAGGCCAATTTTTCA
>JAAZKK010000077.1 GCA_012799825.1 Clostridiaceae bacterium
AAAACGACGGTCACGACATTAATCAGCAGGATGCTCCAATCTGCCGGATACCGCGTTTTTACTGGCGGCAACATCGGCACACCTCTCCTTGATCAAGTTGAGCGCATCGACGCATCCGACCGCGTTGTACTCGAGCTTTCCAGTTTTCAACTTATGGATATGACTCCGCGTATCCAGTGTGCCCTCATCACCAACGTGACACCTAATCACCTCGATTTTCATCGTGATTTTCAAGAATATATCGATGCGAAAAAAAACATTTTTATAAATCAGTCTTCGAGTGATCGCCTCATCCTAAATAAGAAAGATCCTGTATCCTCACCTTTTGCCAGTGATGCTAAAGGCATTGTTCAATTTTTCAACGCTGATCCATGTGAAAATCAGATGACAACGTGGGAATCAGATAATGCGCTCTGGCTCGGTTTGCCGAATGAACCGCCGAGACTCATATGTCACAATAAGGATCTTCAAGTGCTCGGCGCCTTCAATCGCCTAAATATCCAGTCGGCCGCACTTGCCGTCGCTGACGACGCGTCCATAGAGGCGATCCGGATGGCTGCAATCAGTTTTACCGGTGTCCGACATCGACTTGAATTGGTTCGCGAATTGGATGGCGTGTGCTGGTTTAACAGTTCTATCGACAGCTCTCCTACGCGTACAATTCATACGCTGGAAGCGATGCGCGAACAAGGTGTTCCTTTGGTGCTCATAACAGGCGGTCAAGATAAACAAAGTGATTACACAGGTCTTGGCTCTGCCATTCGACGATCAGCTCATACAGTCATTCTTTCAGGCCAAAACAGCGAACTCATTCTCAGTGACATAGAGAGAGCTAGTGAAGAAAAAAACGCGTTGGTTCAGGATCTTGATATTCTCCGCGCAGACACATACGAAGAAGCTGTTGCGATCGCACGTAAAGCCGCAAAACCGGGCGACGCTGTATTGCTCTCCCCTTCGGGTACAAGTTTTGATCACTTTCAAAATTTCGAAGAGCGCGGCGATGTTTTCCGACAAATTGTTCAAGCACTTTGATGTCTTTTACTACAAAAAAAATCTGAACCCTAAAAAATAATCGGCCCCTTTACTTGCCTATATGATCTTATCTGCGAATTTTCATCTTTTAAAATTTCATTTTTGACGTTTTTCGACAATTTGACTATCAATAGTAGCTAGCAGCGGTCACCGCATGTCGTTTGAAGTGTTGCCAAACGATAAGCTTCATATAAGTCTTCAATATTATGTTCAATATTTTTTATAAAAAACTCGAAAGGAGACAAATATGCGACGTCAGAACATTTATTCAAAACATAAGCGACGCTCGGGTACACGCCGTCCAAAGCCTATTCTTGCGTTTGCGGTGATCGTAATTGTGTCTGCGTGTTTGATTACTTATACCGCTGTACGGCCTCGTAGTGCCTCTTTCATATTGGAGACAGATTCACGAGAAACAACGGCGGTCTCAACTGATTTCCAATCTTACAGTCCAACTGTGACCTTTACCAAACGATACGTACCCGTGCACCTTGACGGCGCTGTGGCGCGTCCAGGAGTTTACTATATAGAAGAAGACTCCATTCTGGATGAGGTTATTCAAGAGGCAGGTGGTCTGATCCCTGAAGCAGACGTGACATACATCAATCTCGCTATGAAGATTGATGCCAACATCAAGATTTACGTGCCGCGATCAGACGAATCATTCGTTGATATCATCCAGCGGAACGAAAGCACTTCTGCAAAAAAAAATATGTATATTGATATCAATCGAGCGAGTATGGAGGAGCTCGAAACGTTGCCTGGAGTAGGCCCTTCTACGGCTGAGGCGATCATTCTCTTTAGGGAAGAGAATGGTCCCTTTAAATCCATTGAAGAATTAATGCTCGTTCCCGGGATTAAAGAAGGACGTTTCAAACGTATGAAAGACCGGCTCCGTGTAGAATGAATGCAGACAAGATTAGCATATAAAAGACCAACTGCGTGTAGTGTATATGATATAAAATAAAAAAGCCCTGCGATCAAATTCGCAGGGCTTGTGGTGACTCCGAGGAGAGTCGAACTCCCGTTTTCGCCTTGAGAGGGCGACGTCTTGACCACTTGACCACGGAGCCGTCACAACGAACGAGATTATACCATGACGCTAAAACAGGCGCAAGTTCGTCAAAATCAAGAATCAGCGTAAGCGCCGGCGAAGCTAGCGATGAGCTAGCGATGCTGATGGAAACGTTGGAGTTTCGTTGTAAATCCACTCCGGAGATGCTCTGGATCATAAAAATCGCGCTGTTCCGGCAACATTAGATGAACGAGTAAATGTGGGTTCATCCAAATCTCGTATCACCTAAACGTTGGCGCTGTGCCTTAAAACCACTCCAGAGATGCTCTAGATCATAAAATTCGCGCTGCTCCGGCAACATTAGATGAACGACAAAATCGTTGTAGTCAAGGAGAATCCAGTTTCTAGAATCCATACCCTCAATGCGGTCCGGAACGAGTGAATGCTCTTTTTCAAGTTCTTCCTCGACAGCTTCCATCAATGATTTGATGTGCAAACCGGATGTGGCACTTGCGATCACAAAAAGATCGACTAGTGAGGTTTTTCCGGTCACATCGACAATCTCAATATCTTCTGCTTTCCTCTCTTCAAGGATGCGGCGAACCGTCTCTGCCGCTTCACGAAGATCTTTAAGTTCTGTACTTGACCCAGGTAGTTCCTGCGCCAATGTTTCAGATGGCACGTTCGAGTAGATATCGTTGTCGTTCAAATGGGCCTCCATTCCCCGACCGAGGTATAAAATACGCTCCGGTCTCTGTAAACTTTTCTTTATTATACACGCTAAGCGCGATTACTGATCCAAACATCTTCATTATTCAGGTTTTCAACGATTGAATTTTTCAAACAATGTCAAATGAAGCGGCGGAAATCAATGCTTTCAGGTTTCATACCAAATGGCAACATTCAAGGGACACGAACGTCACGAACTTGATCAAAGGCTGCGACATTCAATGAACACGAACGTTACGAACTTAATCAAGGGCTGCGATATTCAATGAACACGAACGTCACGAACTTGATCAAAGGCGGCGAGACTTAATGGATGCGGTCTTTTTCCCTTGCGGTTAAGGGCTATGAATGTTTCTTCAAGGCAAAGTCGCATTGCAGCATCAAGGTCACCTTTCTTTGCATGATCTCGGATCGGATCTAAGCGCTTGAATGTTCGATCGTAGCTGATTTTATCCGCGAGATATAGTACTTTTTCAAGCGTTGTCATGTTTGGACGCGCTGTTGAATGAAAACAGATGGCGTCTAAAATATCTTGATCGTCGACGCCAAATATCTTCTTAGCCAGCATCGCGCCGGCCGGGCCGTGCAGAAGACTATCGTTAAGAGATGTGAACCAAATGCTTTCATTGTCGTTTAAACAGGATGTCCGTATTTTTGATGATGAAGCGTTCGATAAATAGGACGTCCGCATCTCGGATGATGAAAAGTCCGGTAAACAAGTAGTCTTTATCTCGGATGATGAAGCATTTGGTAAAACAGAGTGATCACCGCCGTCTTGATGGTCTGCTCTGTACTCTTTGGCACGTTGATCGGACGAAAGCAAAATATTGATATTTGAAAAAGAGACATCGCTTATGACTCTCGCGGCATCTTTCGCAAAATGATGATTTGCTAAATAGGATTCTGCCAGCAAACGACACTCATCTGTAGAAAGATTTTTTGCGGCGTCATGCAGCAGGCCGGACATAAATGCCTTCTCAAGATCAACTCCGTTTGAGAGTGCAAGACGCGCTGCATATTGTGCGACAGAGACGGCATGAAGACGTTGTTTTTGTGTGTAATATCGCCAAGCGGCCTGCTCAGCGGAGCGAATGCGGCTCCAAGACTCTTCTGATAAAGCGTCATATTCATCTTGAAAATCGTAGATGTGATAGGCCTTGATAAGGTCAACCACTTTTTCAGGGCAGGCACCGTCGATGCTCTTTCCTTGTCGAAGCGCTAGACGCAAATCGCTAGAAGATAGTGATGAAGGAGGCATCTTAAAGAACACAACGCGTGCATCATCTTCTTCTTGATAGCGTTTAGCCAATGCGTGCATCTCCTCAATGTCGTCATCACCGCGGCGTGCGACGGCAAACACAACCTTCCGTACAAGGTCCTGATAACGACACCAGGTCGGAAGTGCTTCGAAAGAGTCCGAGCCAATCACTAAATAAAGCGGATCGGGATCGATTTTGTTTATTAAATGAGTCACGGTATCGATGGTGTAGCTAATGGCCGGTGTCTTAATTTCCTCATCCGACACATTGACCTTAGGGATGCCGAAAACACCTCGGATGGACATCTCGTATCGAAAAGCCGCTAAGCGCATGCGCGTCGTTTTATGCGGCGCCCAACCAAGCGGCATCACTAAGAGCACCTCAACAGGAAGCGCTTCTACAGCGCTCTTTACGAGCATCTGGTGCGCATTATGAAAGGGGTCAAAGGATCCGCCCAGTAGTGCGATAGGCTGTCCTTTGAAGCTCTCTAGAGGATCTAGGTTCGAAATCTTTATATTCATCAGTTTTTCTTCAGTGCTTGTTTCATCAGACGAAATAATCTCGGTTCGACATCTTCATATCAATTAATTTCTCTTCAATGTCTGTTCATCAGCTATTATGATCTAAGCGGGCATCTATAAACTAATCAGCTTTTCTTCAGTGCTTGTTCGTCAGCCGTTTCGCGCCTTTGGGCGTCGATCATTAGCCAAGCGTTTATGAAATCATCGATATCGCCGTCCATTACGCCGTCTACGTCGCTCGTCTCAAAGTCTGTTCGATGATCTCGCACCATTGTGTAAGGGCAGAAAACATACGATCGAATTTGGCTGCCCCATGCGTTGTCGACGACATCGCCTTTTAGATCCTCAATTCGTTCAAGTTGGCGCTGTTGCGCGATTTGATACAACTTTGAAGTGAGGATCGCCATTGCCGTTGCACGATTCTGGATCTGAGATCGCTCATTCTGGCACGTTACAACGATCCCAGTCGGAAGATGCGTGATGCGAACCGCGGAACTCGTTTTATTGACATGTTGGCCGCCGGCTCCGGATGCGCGATACGTATCGACTTTAAGATCATCAGGATCGATATTGATTTCAATCGTTTCATCAAATTCAGGCAACACTTCGCAGGATGCGAATGAGGTATGACGACGTCCTGAGGAATCAAACGGCGAAATGCGGACAAGTCGGTGCACACCGTGCTCACTGCGAAGATAACCGTAAGCGTTTTCCCCGGAAACGCGGAACGACAACGATTTGATTCCAGCCTCATCACCGTCAACAAGATCGAGCACTTGAAAATCAAAATCATGCTTCTCTGACCACCGCATATACATGCGACTTAACATCTCTGTCCAATCTTGTGCTTCCGTACCGCCCGCGCCGGCGTGAAGTGTAACGAGTGCGTTCATGCGATCATGCTCACCGTTGAGTAAAGTTTCAAGCCTCAAACGCTCGAAGTTATGCGTCCACTTTACGAGCCCATGTTCCGCTTCTTCGAGTGCCGCCTCGTCACCCTCCTCTTCCGCAAGTTCAATGAGCACTTCGAGATCTTCGAGATCTTCGCCAAGCTGCTGATATTGTTCCGCCTTCTTCGAAAGATAGGCAATGCGTTTTTGTACGATTTGGGCGCGCTCCGGATCATTCCAAAAGTCCGGAATGGTTGATTCTTCTGTTAAACGATTAATTTCTTCCGCATCTTGACCAAGACGCAGAGATTCTCCAAGTGGCGGCAACCTTTTCATATAGTTTGCGATGTCTGTTTTTAGTTCTTCAATCGATATCATAAGGAATTCCAATTCTATCGTAAAGCAGGACATTTGCCTGCCCTCAGCAGCAAGACGTACACAATGCGTCAAGCAATATTATAATTCATGTTCATGGGTATTCGGGGTACACAAGGCAAAATGCCCTGTCATTGCTCATCCATGCGATCTTTAAAGGCCGGACTTTCCTTGTAATAGGCAAGTCGGTATGTAATCCCTGCCATCCGTCCGAACGACAGTGTTTTTAGCGCAAAGAAAAATGCGCGGATCAGACCGTCATACGTGGCTTTTGACCCCATAATCAGCAACAGAACATTTTCGCCAAAATTCAAAACCGACCGAAGGAGAAAAAATGACACGAAAATCGAGAATTTCATCCCATCTGTCAGCGTAACACTCGATTCCAGAGAGGACGGAATATCCTTTTGATCAAACACTAACACGAATGCGGACATAGAAAACATCGTCCCAATGACGTAGAAAGGAATCCCATATAGAGGACGAGAAATAACGTAGACGATCAGTGTCGAGGTTACGATCAAAAGAAAAGACGGAAATGCACGCAAAGCAGCTCGCAAAGGAGAAACATTCTGTTTGAGGGTAAAAAGCGGTAAATCGATGATCAGAGGATTTCTTCTAAAGATACCTTCATCGTCGGCAAATCTATCATCTGTTTTTTGCCGCATCGGTTCCGTTAGCCAATGAATCCCGTATAAAAGCATAAAAAAGAGCGACACGACAAGGAGTCCGGTTTTTTTCAGAAGAGCGATCACCCAAGCATCAGGTGGTAGCGGAAATGCAGTTTGCACAGTAAAAAAATTCGTGACTCTCTGCTCGAAATCAGAGATCGCATGTACGTCATATTCAGTAAGATAAACGGCCGACGCCAACGCAAATAATATAAGAAACCATCTGTGTACGCGTCGTCTATCTGACAACTGATCTATTTTTAGCGCTTCAAATACGGCCATGTTTTAAGTCGATTTGCTCCTATGCTTTCCAGCGTCTACGCTGCAACTCTCTTCTTTCTGCTATATTAATTTCATTTTTGCTTGACATTTATAGCTTGTCTATCTTAACTAGATCATGTGTTGCAGGTTAATCCTCGGGATAGCGTAACATAAAGGTCAACGATCTGTCATCCAGTTGTGAGAGGTGTTACCTGAACTTAGACTATAACTTAAATCCTATCCCTTACACTGTTTATTTGTACTCTCAACTCTGCCACGAAAAGTATAGATAATGTTGTCTAAGTGGGCAGGACGTGGGACAATCAGCTTTTTGGTGTGATGATCTGGACGACACCGCGAGTCATCGAAAGCTTGCTGATCAACACTTCAATACCTTCTTGACCGACAGCTGTCTGAAAAGTCACCAGTGCGTGCACAAGTCCGTTCATCGGCAGTCCCTGCTGAAAGGACAATACAGTCACACCTGACTCAAAGAAGACGTCCAAACAGCGCTGAACAATCCGATCAGTGCTCTCTGTGACAAGGAGGAGCGTCTTGACAGGCTTGTCAGTGAAGGACATCGTGTCACGAATCGCAGTTCTGTATTTATAATACGCGCTCCTGCTGATGCCAACATCGCGAACAGCCTCGCTGACCGTCGTTGAATGACTTGAATCAAGACGACGTTTGACCTCAATCACCTTGAGAAATACATCCGGAAGCACATCCTCGCGCACAAGATAGAATGTCTCTCTTTTGTCTTTCGACGTCTTACGTTTCGCCATAGTGCTCCTCTTTCTCTCGGGTGAACCCTATATTGTCAAAAAAAGCTTTCAAAGCCCGTCCACGATGGCTGACAGAGTTTTTTTCATTGAAGGAAAACTCAGCTAACGTCCGAGTCTCACCTTCCGGAATAAAGATGGGATCATACCCGAAGCCTGACGAACCGGAGGGATTTTCCGCGATTGTTCCTTTTAATTCACCTTGATAAAGTCGCTCTTCTCCTGTGGGAAAAATAACCGCGATTGTACAAATAAAAGCTGCGTCTCTACACGCCTCATGTTGAAGTTCGTCCAGCACTTTTTTCATCCGGTCATGGTCTGTCGCCGATATTCCGGCAAATCTGGCAGAGTATATTCCGGGTGCCCCGCCAAGCGCATCAACAACTAAACCGGAATCGTCGGCCAATACAAGACGATCCTGAGTGAACGCGTGCACAGCTCTCGCCTTATATAAAGCGTTTTCATCAAAAGACGTTCCCTTTTCCTCAATATCAATCTTAAGGCCGGCATCTGTCAAACTTTGGAAAACGACGGGATAGCCTTCCGCCATAGCGCGAAACTCACACATCTTAAAATCATTATGTGTCGCGATTAAAATAGATAGCGGTGCCGTATTTACCATCTCACATGTAACGTCCATAAAAGTCATCGTCGTCGTGTCTCCTCTCGAGGAAAGGATATTCATAATGCCAGAAAATCAGCGATCGCAAAAGCGGCTTTTTGTAAAGTTTCTTCTTTAAAAGGCGATGGAAAGCCTGATCTTAAAGGGCGAAGCAGCGGATTGCTGCCCTCCCGAGTGTTCAGAAGTCTTACATAATATTCTTCTAATTGAATATGATTTCTTCCAAAAGGCAAAGTTCCCAGTACCGTGATGAGTGCGAGCGCTCTTACTATGCCCGTAAGCGGCTTATTCAAGAAAGACGGCGCCATGAGCCATAAATCGCGGACAGGCAATAGTCCGGGTGACGTACTGTCGATGCCTGGAAGTGCGTACCGTTCTGCAATTTCGACCCAAGTTCGTTCAAACGCCGCTGCATCTGAGACTGTGGCGCTCGCAAGATAGTCATCCATTTCGTCCAGCGCTGAAAGGAACAAGAGTTCAAAGGCAAAGGCCGTCACAAGGTACTGCTCGGCATAGTCTGCCATTGGGCCATAATAATGTCGCCATGCCCGCTGAGATAAAAATGAAAATGAATATCCGGCAATACACGCAGTCAAGAACGTGGGAGGAGCGGATGCGACAGGTAATGCGTAATCGACTGATTTACGATCGTCTTGTTCCGACAATGCGCGCTCTAAGACTGAGAAAAGTTCGCAAGATACGGAATCGAAAGCAAGAGGATCCAACATCAGGGCTCCTGACATGAAAAACAGAGTATGAGCAAAGTATTCTTGGGGAATATTCGAGAGCGCCAAAAACAGATTTGAAGGCTCAATAAAGGGCGCAACCACAACATTTGGCGTTTCGCCGAAAACGACAGGTGATCTTTCGGCATTGAGAACATTCAGTTTGATCATCTCCTCGCGCGACATTTTTTCAAACTGAGGCACGCGTGTCGTAAGGAGCTGTCGCATGATGTTAATCCAAGTCTTTTCGAGAGACTCCTCTTCCATGTGAAGGCACGGAGGACCAAAATTAGCAGGATAAAGAAGATCCCATGGTTTTATGTCATCGAGTTCTAAACGCTTTTTGTGAAGGGCTTGAATGGGAGCTATAAGCGGCGTTATGTAGCGCCGTACCGCGTCCCGAAAGGCAGGAACATGGGTACGAAATGTATCCGAGAGACGATAGCGCCTCACGGCGTATTCGCCGTAATGTTTATATCCGGCGGACTCCGTCATAGATCGCCGAAGCGCGTGCAGCTCAACATACCGCATCGCCATCGTATCGCGTCCATCATCTATACGCGCAACGAGTGTGTGCCACGCGCGTTCGCGACGTTCGCGCGAATCGGACTGCAACAGTAATCGCACTTCTCCCGACGGAAAAGCAGGCATGACCGCCGAAAGAGAAAGATCGGTGAGCGATCTTATCTGTTCAGATATCAGAGTCGATTCTTGCAAAAGATAAGGAGTCAGAGCCGGTGCATAACAACGGGCAAGTCGCCGCGCAGTGCGCACGCCGGATTCGCCTAATAGATCAATTTGCTCACGAGAGCGGCTCGAAAGCAGCCATTGTGAAAAGAATGCCGCTAAAGAAAGTGTCCACTGAAGCGCAATAGCCGGTATATCATCAGGTTTACTGTAACTACCGCTTGTCGATCGATCGCTGAAACGGCTTACTGAAGATCGGCTTAACGCATTGATTGCATCTTTCCACGCATTAAGAACAGTGACAAGACATTTTTTTCGCTCTTTTCGGGTGAATGTGAATTTTAGCGTCTTGCGCGCGTGATCAACGGCGCTGCAAGACCGCTGAATCACATCTACACAAGAAAAATGATCATCTTTGCGTTTCATGCGTAAGACCGAACCGTTCTCACATCCGGTCGACCGGTTCTATACCGGCGATCCGAAGACCAGCTTTCAGCGTGCGTTCTACGGCTTGAGCCAAAGCGAGACGCGCGGCCGCAAGCGCTGTATCGTCAGCACGCAGAATCGGTGTGCTGTGATAAAACGTGTTGAATGCGCGAGCAAGCTGCATTAGGCGACGAATCATCATGGACGGCTCATAGTGTGTCCGCGCCGCATCAAGTGATTCAGGAAAGCGGACGATCTCTTTTAGCACTCTCTGTTCATCGTCTCCGACAAGGAGCGCGGCATCTTCATCACGGTATTCCACAAGACGCTTTAATACGACAGGATCAGCCTTGCGAAGCAGGCTGACGCAACGCGTAACAGTGTAAAGCAAATAAGGAGCCGTATCACCCTCATAATCCAGCACGTCCTCCCAAGAAAAGAGGATATCGCGCTCGCGACCGCTGGCAAGATACGTATAGCGCACTGCACCGACACCTATTTTCTCGGCGATCTCGTCGATCTCCGCCTCGTCTAGGCCGGGATGGCTTTCCTCGACGATTGCGCGCGCATGCGCGACACCGGCGTCAAGCAGCTCGTCTAAAAGCACAATATTCCCTTTGCGCGTCGAAAAAACGCCGTCCGCAAAGCGGACCGTCCCGAAAGCGACATGAACGTTGCGCTCCGGATCAGGCATTCCAAGTTTTTCCATCACAGCGAAGATTTGATTAAAATGATTGATCTGCGGAATGCCGACGACATAAATATTGCGATAGAAATTCCACATTCGATCACGGTACAGGACGGCGGCGATATCGCGTGTCGCGTAGATTGTGGATCCGTCATTTTTTAAGATGAGACAGGGATTCAGGCCTTGATCTTCCAGATCTACGATCTTAGCGCCTTCGCTTTCTACGAGGAGACCTTTTTCAGACAGAAGCCTGACGACTTCCGGAGTCATTTTGGCATAGAAACTTTCGCCGTTCATGTTGTCAAAATGAATGTTAACACGTTCGTACGTATCGTTAAACTCCTCGAGACTCACTTCACGGAACGTGTGCCATAACTTCATTTCCTCTTCTGATCCCTGCTCAAGCCTTGTAAAAGCGTGTCGCGCTTCATCTTCAAGTTCAGGTTCTATTTCGGCTTCATCGTGAAATTTTATGTAAATACGCGTCAATTCTTGAATAGGTGCCTTTTTAAGCGCCTCCATGTCTCCCCAGCGTTTCCACGCAACGATTAATTTGCCAAATTGAGTGCCGTAATCGCCTAAGTGATTGAAGCGTTGAACGTCAAAGCCGGAATACTCGAAAAGATTGGCAATCGCCTCACCGAGGAATGTCGAAAACCCATGGCCGACATGAAACGGTTTTGCTATGTTGGGTGAAGAATATTCAACGATGACGGTCTTTCCTGCCCCTTCATCGCTCGCACCGGGTCGATCGCATGCCGCAATGGACGCCCGCAAAACTTCTACGGCAAACGTATCGCGACGAAGAAAGAAGTTTAAATAGGCTCCGACCGCCTCGATGCGTTCCACTGTGCGAGAGAAAGGATCCGACGCGTCATCAAGACGAAGATCCAATTTTACCTTCAGGTCACTGGCGATCCGCACGGGCGCCTTTCGCAATGTCTTGGCCAACTGAAAGCATGGAAACGCGATATCTCCCATGGTCGGCTGCGGAGGTTGTGTAAAAAGCGCTTGAACATCACCTTGAGATATTCCAATAGCTTCCGAGAGCGCTTTGGCGATAATATCTTTCATGTTGATCAATACTGATCTCCTTTGTCTTCAAATATATTTTTATATGTCATATGTCAAATAGCGGACGCGGGTATTTGCCTTCTTCGGCAAGTTTAGAGAGCGCATTGGAAACACGCTCTTTGTCTTCTTTAAAAGTAACTCCGAACCAGCGGTCGCTGACCGGCATCAAACGCACGTCAATTCTTCCTCCGACGAAAGCATCGCCCACGATCTCGGGTAAAAGGTATTCTGTTCTCATGTCATATTGGATTTCATCACGTTCAAGAAATATCGGAAACCCTTCGCGGAGAAGATCCATGAATGATAAAGGAAATCCCCAGAAATTCATGGATACGAGACGATCACCATCGAGGTGAATCCACGTCGTTCCACCGTCTGTCGAATAACGGCCGCCGTGATCGGCTTGTTCTATCTTTTTGATTTCTTTTATACCGGCAAATCGTCCTTGATCATCTAAGGAAAGGACACCTCGCGACACTTCACCATATTTGGAAAGTGTGCGGCGAAGGCGCCATGTGCACATGCCGTAAAGCGGCTTGTCGTCGTTATCCTTCATCGAAGACAGAAAATTGAACATCAGTCGATAGGATTCTTTTCCGTAGTAATCGTCGGCGTTGATGACTGCGAAAGGACCTTTGATAACATCGCGTGCCGCGAGGACGGCATGGCCTGTTCCCCAAGGTCTTTCACGGCCTTCAGGTCGTTTATAGCCTTCAGGCAGATCATCCGCGTCTTGAAACACGCAGCACCAGTCAACACGTCCGTCGAGCTTGGGAGCCATAAGGGCTTTAAAAGCATCCTCGAATTCTTCTCGGATGATAAAAATAATCTCGCTAAATCCGGCATTAATAGCATCATAGACAGAATAGTCCATGAGTATTTCGCCATCAGGGCCGACCGCGTCGAGTTGCTTCAATCCGCCGTAGCGTGATCCCATTCCGGCCGCGAGCACTACAAGTGCCGGTTGAGCAGTTGCCATGTTGTTCTCCTTTCGATTTGCAAGATCAGATTAAAATACATACTCAGCACTGACGATGCTGATGCCACCATCATATCATGATCAGCATTTACTTAGGTATGTTAAGATGTGTACAGCATGGGCGCCATCTTGATGCGGCGCCTCTTCTCACGATCTTTACGTAAAAGGATTATATAATATGACAAATACGAACCCAAAACGCAGCGATGTCCGACTGGCCGTTCTTATTGACTCGGACAACGTTCCTCCGCACCATGTTCGCGGAATGATGGAGGAAATCGCTCGCTACGGCACACCTACGATCAAACGCATTTACGGCGACTTTACGCGCCCAAATCTCGCGCAGTGGAAAGCGCAACTTCTCGACTACGCCATCAGCCCAATCCAGCAATTTAGTTACACGACAGGGAAAAATGCGACAGACTCCGCGATGATCATCGACGCGATGGATATTCTCTATGCCGACAAGGTCGACGGCTTCGTCCTCGTCTCCAGCGATAGCGACTTTACGAGGCTGGCAACTCGTCTTCGAGAAGCTGGCAAAATTGTATACGGCTTGGGAGAAATGAAGACTCCCAACGCCTTTATCGCTGCGTGTGACCGTTTTATTTACCTTGAAATCATCGGTCAAGATGAAGACGATGCGGACAGTGAAGTCAAAGACGACAAATCAACAACACGCACCCCGCTTCGAACAACACGACTCACTCGCGGAGCTTCACAAAGCGAGAGTAACGGTTCTAAAACTTCGAGCAAAACACATGATGCAGCCAAGAGCAAGCGTGAACCGCGAAAGAATGAACGCGGAATCCGCAAAATCGATCGCGATTTGATTAAGTTAATAGATTCATCCATACGCGACGTAGAGGATGAAGACGGCTGGGCTTTCCTCGCCGAGGTAGGCAATATGATTATAAAAAAGCAGCCATCGTTCGACTCTCGAAACTACGGTTATGACAAATTGACGACTTTAGTCCAATCGATCGGGCGATACGATATCCAGATGCGGGACACCGGCAATCCCAATGTTAAATTGGTTTATTTGCGCGTAAAAAAGAATCAGAAGTAATCTAATTTTGATGATTCTTTGATGCTTTAAATGTTCTACCTGAAGGGCGGATTCGATTTGCCCTAGGTATGTCGCTTGTCGTGTCTCACAAGCCAACCGACGATGCGCGTCATCCACGATGTCGGAACGATGCTTGCGACGATCCGAATGCACTTCCCCCATCCGCCGGTGACGATGACTTTCTTCCCTCGTTCAACGGCAGCAAGCGTCTTTTTGGCCACCACATCGGGATCTTCGATCGATATTCTCTTAAACGAATTTTGAAACGCATCTTTCTCTTCAGGTGAAAAAAAGTTTGTCATCATTGGATTGGGACATGTGATGGCCACATGAATGCCGCGAGGCCGCAACTCCTCAGCCAACGCACGTCCAAAAGATAAGATCATCGCTTTCGAGGCGGCGTACGACGCGAAACCGGGTTGGGGAAGGAAAGCGGCGACGGAAGCCGTAAAAAGCAGCCGACTCCCGCGTTCCATGTAAGGAAGCGCCAAAGATGTCAACAGGAGCGGCGCGCGAACATTTAAGTCAGAAAGAGATCGGTGCGCCCCGATTGCCTCTTCTTCAAAAAAGCAGGCTCTCCCCTCGCCTGCATTGTTGATAAGATAGTGAACCGTTGGTTGTTCATTCTTTAATATTGAATCCAACGAATCAAAGCTTTCAGGTAGAGTGAGATCAAGCGGAAACAACCTTACTTCGCGATTCAGTTCGGCTGCTGTCTCCTGCAAGTCTTTCTCATGGCGCGCGATCAGCCAAAAGGCAATGTTTCGAGGAAGGCGTTGATCGAGAGCTTCCGCAAACGAGCGACCTAATCCTGAAGACGCTCCCGTGATGATTATCACCTTCTGATGTGATCGAGATGGTTGTTTCATGTCGATTTTCCCATACTCATCCATATAAGGCCGTCCGCCTTTCATAATTGGTTTGACACGGTGACGACGGGTTCGCCGAAGTCACGAGAGTTCGAGAGTTAGAATTAATTAGATTAATGAATATCATAGCATGACGCAAAGGTAAACACCGCCGCATTTCGGACTATACTGGACGTACAACGTCTCTCACATTCAGGTTATTTCGGCATTCAACTCGAAAGTAGGCACCGATGAATATCAGATTAATTTGGATGACCTGCGCATCTCACAATGTCCAACTTACTCTGACATTCAGCTCGATAGTGAACACCTCTAAATATCATACTTAACTTGGACGACCATCATTTACCTCTGTCCAACTTACCTTGGTATTCAGCTCGAAGATAAACATCGATTGGAAAAAAGCAACAGCTTTTTACTGAAACGCTTTAATAAAGTATAATGATTCGAGATAGCTCGCTTCTTCGCCTATGCGATGCGAGTTTATGGACTGATATATGCCGGAGGAAAGACCATGGCTAGAACATTAGCGATAGGCCTAACTGAATCGGGAACCGAAATGTCGGTCAACGAGGATACGTTCAGTTTTGACCAGCACGTATACCCCGATATGATTACAGGCGGTGAAGAGAAAAGCACCGGCTCTTCCGATTACACACAACTCTTTGTGGTGACACAGGGTGTTGGCGGTTCCGGCGCCGGCGATTTGGCAGGGCGTATTTTTCAGCGCGCATCCCGCGACATGCTCCAACATATTAGCGATTATAAAAATCCGGAGTTAGATTTTAAACACTACGCCGATGATCTATTGACGCTCGCGCACGCGCACTTGCGTGGTCGTATGGCGCGTCGCGGCAAAGCCTACGGCGTATCGTTCGCACTTTTGTTGATCGATGCGAACACAGCTTATGTCATGAACGTCGGAGAAACCGGACTTCTGCTTTACCGCAACGGTCGCCTCTTGCAGATCAGCAAACCTTCTGCAGATAAAAGTGTGCAAGAAGATGTTTTTCATCCCTATGAAGCGACACACCTGACAGACGGCGAATTGCCACGCGACGTCCTTCGAGCCGACATCGTACCTACACCAAACACCTTAAAACACTTCACCCTCGAAGCTGGAGATATCATATTGCTTACGTCTTCCGGTTTCTTCGATAACTTCGATGTCTTGGATCTCGCACATGATCTTGAAGCACCGGACGCCTTTGCCGCGACCATTCGTCAGGCGCAGATCGATTCCGGAATACGCGACCGGCGGAATAATAGGACTATCCTAGCCGTTAAAGTCCGAGATCTTTCGTTGGAAGCCCCTCAATTGAGCGCAAGGGGGCGCGGCGTCAAGCCCGTAGCTGAACCTCAGCGATCGGAAGCCCGCGAATACGCCTCTCCGCAACCGGATGATCAGGTATCAAACTCTAGATTAAAAACTGATCCTGATTCTAAAGCTCCAAGGAGTGCGGAATCGAGAAAAAAGAAACCTCTTAAGACCTTTTTGCTCAGTCTTCTAGCAGGTTTTCTCGTCGGTCTCGCTATTATCATGGTGATCTGGTACATCGTGATTCATTAGGCGAGTTATGGGCGCATCAGGCGGATATCATCAAGATGTTTCCAATAAGCGCTGACGGCAAGATCGAAAAAAGGCAGTTCAATCGTTTCTTCAGGAAATTGTTCTTCTAACCATGCTTTCGCAAAGAGCGGATTGGAGACAAGAAAAGGCCCCAGTAGATACGTTCCGAGAAAATTTTTCCAGCAAATGCCCTCTACGCGGGATTGCATATTGAGTCCGAAACCCTTTTCAACATCGCATAGGTATGGCAAGTCATCCGTCTTATAGACTTGGGTGAATTGCGCTTTTAGCCCGATGATGTCAAGGTCTCCCCTCTTCCCGATAAAAACGTCGCTCAAACGATCTAGCATCTGTCTTCTGGCAAAAAAAGGCAGAATTCCGAGTGCCTCGATTCTTTCACCCTCATCGGTCTCGACATACTGTCCAAAGATCTCAACGGCATTGGAGATCGCAAGAAGAGTTTGACCGTTCTCCAATTTCTCTCTTACAATATCTTTTTCCGGCAAGAGATCGGCGATTATCTGCTCTTGAACGCGCTCTGTCATTGGACCGATAAAAACCAAATCGATCGTTTCGTCCAAAAATCGCGGTCTTTCAATTCGCTTAGTTTTGATGATCTCCGCTTCCGGAAAACTTCTTACCAAAAAATCGATATCGCCCAGCTCGCCGAACAAGCTGGCAACTTCCGGATACAAAAATTCAATCTTCATACCTGCGTTTCCCTATCGTTCCAATTCCAAATCATTTATATCATTTTTCATATTCTCGTCTGTATTACAATTCATCTTTACACGTTCAATAACTTACTATCCAAATGTGAATCTTCCAAAAAAATATAAATTGAAATTAACGGGATAGATCGTTACAGATCATATCCTTCTATTGCAACTGCTCCATGTCTTTGCGGATCGCGGACAAAAGATTGCGAACCCAGGGTACATCGCTGACGTCGTGTATGAGGCAGATCAAATCGGCGTTTTCATACGCGATAAGATGAGGTATTTCGGCGTAATCACGTGAAAGAACGATGCGATCTTCGGGTATATCGGCCATTCTGAGCCGAAGTGCGTAATCAAGGTACCGTTCTCCGCAACAAAAAATTTGAAAGAACGAGGGATCGTTAAGGTATGAATAATCGTTGTCATAGAGGTAGGCCATATTCTCCACGATCTCTTCCTCCGTACCATTAGCCATAACCAAAACTTTGCGACCCGGCTGAGCCTGCAAATATTCAAAGACACGCGCCGGCGCCACAGGGTTATACCCTTTACAAAGAATTGAAAGAAACCGTCTTCCATGAATAATTTCCTCGTGATGACGACTCTTTAACGGGGGCAATGTCTTCGAATATTCGGCTGACTTGCTAAAAGGAACACCGCACTCTGATGCCGTCGCCGCGGCAGATAGGAGATTATAAAGATCTGTGACGCCGTCAGTCTGAGTGTGAAAAATTGTTTTTTCTTCGTCTGTCGCGCATTGCGCCTCTTTACGTTCTCGGTCAAAAGAAACGACATGATACTTGGCTTCGGGACTGCTGTAGCCGCAATGCTTACAATGGTAGCGGCCGATGTGGTTGTAGCGAATAAAATCGATCTCAAGGTCGCGATGACAAACGGGACAGTAAACGAGATCGCTAAAGCGCGGGTGGCGTTGTTCGCACTCCCCATCCAAGAGCGGAATACCGTAATAGACGCGCTCGTTTTGGAGCGCAAGTCTTCCGGAAATAGGGTCTTCCGCATTGAGCACCAATTTCGTTGTCGGAGGTATAGAGCGATCAAGAATGTCAAAGATATATTCAGCGTGAGCGTTTCGTTGATACGAATCGCGATAAAGATTGGTTACGAGCAATACGTCAGGTTGGACATGAGGAAAGATGCGAATCGCGCTTCGTTCATCCAGTTCAAGCACACCACTCTCATGTGGCGATTTTCCGCTCCACGTATTGTGCGTCAAAAATGCCGACGCGAGTCCTTCAATCGTATTAGAGCCCTCCCGGTTGTCCATCACGTGCTGTCCGGCGCTTTCCAGAAAATAACGCAACATGTTGCAGACCGAGGTCTTACCGTTTGTACCGGTCACCATGACGATGAGGTCAGGTTTGCCTGTATGCGACAGATATTTAGGATCTATACGAAGCGCAATGGCTCCGGGCAGATAACTGCCTGTCCGCCGAAGAAGACGCATGCCGAAAAGAGCAAGCTTGCCAATCCAGTGAGCTATATAAAAGGAGAAAGGTTTTCTCATGATATGATCTCATCTCTAATAAAAGAATCGTGTCGTATTATAGCATAGCCGTTCATATTAAGATTGTCTTTTCGTCGTATAAATATGTACAGTCATTTGATACAAAATTTACGGAGAAACGGGTTATGACAGTTGTTACGTATCCCTGAATTACGGTATCCTCAAAATATAAGCTGTCATCCCCGACTCCACCAAGTGCTTCATTCCGGTACGTATGATACTTGCGGGTCGAGCAGAATGATTCTGGATTTATTGACATTCATAAATTTGTGCAGTAGATTAATTATTATAATTTTTATAATACAAAGGAGCGCAAAAGAATGAAGAAGATTCTATGTGCTATAGTAGCCATTCTATTTGTATTTTCCTTAGGTGCATGCGGCAGTCCTACCGCACCTACGAACGAAGAAGTGAAAAATACTACAACTGCGTCCGCGTCTGTTGCGGAACCATCGCCCACGGAAACTCCGGAAGCGCCTCCAACCGTCGCTCCTACGGCTGCACCGACATCTGCACCTACGGCAGAGCCAACGGAAAAACCGATGCAACTGATCATTGCTCCCCATCCCAAAATGACGTTCTGGAGAAGCTACAACATGGAAATCGTCAACGCCATTGAGGATGCGGATCAGATCGAGGCAAACCCGGATTATACGCTTACCTCCAATGATAATAAGCTTGTTGTAGTTCGCGTTAAAGCGCTCAATTCAATATGGCTGCCGGATTTTGAAGAGTCGATGAATGAATTTGAACTTCGTACGCCCGACAACAAGGATTACCCTCTCGCCTATATTCAGGGCCATGGAGATCCTGTGGAAGTATTAGATTTTGTTTTCGAGATTCCGTCCAAGTTCCCCGTTAATCAGTGTGTATTTCTGATTCTCCTTGGTGACGGCGGAAAGATCATCAACAAACTCTCCGAACTGTTTTGATGCGAAGCGGAAGCGTGACCGATCATGAACCATGATGTTTTTATAAGCTATTCCCATAAAAATAAACCTATGGCAGATGCCGTGTGCGCCACATTAGAGCAAAACGGTATTCGTTGCTGGTATGCCCCTCGGGATATTGCTCCCGGGCGAGAATGGGCGGAGTGCATCATCGAAGCAATCGAAGGCTGCCGCGTATTCCTTTTGCTTTTTTCGGATTACTCAAACGCCTCCGCACAGGTGTTGCGTGAAGTATCTAAAGCTGTGTCCTCACAAAAAGTCATCATACCGATGAAGGTAACGGATACCGTTCCTTCCGGCAGCATGGAGTACTATTTAAGCACCGTACACTGGCTGGACATGCTGGATCAGCCCTTGCAAGAACAACTACGCACCCTGCTAATGCGGGTTGATTCTGTGCTTCAGATAAATCGCGATGCGGACAGCTATGTGATTCCAAACACCAAGCGATTCTGGAGAAAAGCCCGCCTGCCTTACATCATCAGTGCGGCTGCGCTGATTGTCGTTCTTGCTATGGTATTTCTTTTAGCAAAAAGCGGCCTTCTGGCACGCCCGTCCGCGTCCGTTTCTAAAGATAAAGCATCGTCTTCTAAAACGGCTTTCACAGTTGTATCAACGGAAGATAAGCTGGGCACAAGTATCTCCAACGCTAACAATAACGGACTGGCTACAGAAGATGGAACATTCATCTATTACCAGTCCAACGACGGTATGAGTCTCTACCGCATGCGCATGGATGGAAGCGAGAAACAGCAGCTCTGTAATATGCCTGTCCGCGATATCAATGTCTATGACGGCAAACTGTATTTCTCG
>JAAZKK010000123.1 GCA_012799825.1 Clostridiaceae bacterium
AACTGCGCGCTGCGAATAAAACCGATAAAATTGCCGAATTGACACCAAGTTTTTTCAAAAATCTCAGCTAAAACTTACCGAAACGAGTACTTCAGCGGGAAAACCGCCGGCAGGTTTTACGCTTACCTTTAATGAGCCTAAAATACGCTGTGAATGTGCACTGCAAACATGTAATCTGTTTCCCAAATTGGGGGGCCTTCTAATGTGTTGAGGTTAGCATGCACTGCGAATGTACACTGCAGTACAAGATTTGCATCTCAAATTTGGGGCGCCTTCTAATGCGTTGAGATTAGCATACACTTCGAATATGCGCTGCAAGTACAAGATCAGTATCCTAAATTTGAGCCGCTTTCTAATGTATTGAGGTCAGCATGCACTTCGAATATGCAATGCAGAAATGTGATCCGTATCCCAAATTTGAGCCACCTTCTAATGTATTGAGATTAGCATACACTTCGAATATGCGCTGCAAGTACAAGATCAGTATCCTAAATTTGAGCCGCCTTCTAATGCGTTGAGGTTAGCATGCGCCTCGAATATACACTGCGAGTACAAGATCTGCATCCCTTATTTGGATCGTCTTTTTGATAATCGAAATTTTCAGACAACACAAACACGAAGTAAATGCCACAACACAAAGTAAATACGAAGAAATGTAAAACTCTTTCCTACAATTCACCCCATGTGCGGCCGGTGCTAACATTCACAACCAGCGGAACGTTGAGATCCATGACGTTTTCCATCGCATCACGAAGGAGAATTTTCACGTGCTCAACATCTTCTTCTAAACACTCTATGATCAATTCGTCGTGTACTTGGAGGATGATTGACGCCTTAATACCGACATCTTTGAAAGCGCGCCATGCGTCAACCATGGCCATTTTCATGATATCCGCCGCCGTTCCCTGCACAGGCGCATTCATCGCCGCTCTCAAGCCAAAGTTATAAATATTTCGATTGCCTGATTGCAGTTCAGGCAAATAGCGCCTGCGTCGGAAAAGCGTCTCGACAAATCCGTCGCGTTTTGCGCTCTCCCCTTGCTCATGAAGCCAGCTTTCTACCTTCGGATATTTCTTGTGATACCGCTCGATAAAGGAACGTGCCCGGCGGATAGGAATCCCAAGATCGCGAGAAAGCCCGTAATCTGAAATGCCGTACGTGATGCTGAAGTTAACTGTTTTTGCCACAGCGCGTTCTTCGGCACTAATCTCCTCCTCACTTTTCCCAAAAAGGCTTGCCGCAGTCACGCGGTGCACATCTTTTCCTTCGCGAAACGCTTCCGTCAACGCTTCATCACCGGAAAGGTGTGCGAGAAGTCTAAGCTCAATCTGGCTATAATCGGCGCCAACCAACATATAACCTTCAGGTACCGTGAAAATCTCCCTAATCGCGCGCCCGCGTTCTGTCCTTATGGGAATATTCTGCAAATTGGGGTTAGAACTTGAAAGACGCCCGGTTGCCGTCACCGTTTGATTGTAGGAAGTGTGGATACGCCCGTCATCGCCGATCTCCTTTCTTAGTCCTTCAAGAAAGGTGCTGCGAAGCTTTGAACGCTCACGATACTCAAGCACGAGCGGCACAATCGGGTGCAAAGTTAGAATTGCATCGAGTTGATCTTGAGCCGTACTGTAATTCCCGCTGGCACTCTTTCTGCCATGCGGAAGACCAAGTTCTTCATAGAGCACCTCTGCAAGCTGCTGCGATGAATTGATATTAAATTCATGTCCGGCTTCGTCGTAAATGGCTGCTTCGAGCGCAGCGATTTCTGCGGCCATCGCCTCTGATTGCTTGTCCAATTCTTCTTGATTGACAAGTACGCCTTTGCGCTCCATTTCTGCGAGAATGTTCACCAACGCCATTTCAACATCTGCAAGTGAAGTCAAACCTCGTGTTTCTAGCTCCTCCATCTGCTGATGGCGTGCGAAAAGAAGCATATACGCCGTTTGACAAAGAATGCGCGTTTGATCGACAAGAAGCGGAAGTTCTTCTCCGCCGACAGGTTGATAACGGTCGCCCAGTGCCGCCTTTAACGTAAATTCAATATCATCACCACGCCCCAATTGGTTGAGAAGGTACCCTGCAATCATGACGTCAAAAACGATAATTTCCGGCGCCGGCAAGTCTAGCGAACGCAGCTGTGCTTTGAAATCCCATGTTACCGGAGTATATTTACCCGAAAAAACTCGCGAAATTAAAGCATTCACGTCACACGTGGTGCAGCAAGCGTTCAAGGACACAACAACGCCTTCACTTGATTCTTTTGGCAAGAAAAGAGAGATCGGTGCGTTGTCCTCCTGCAATTCGAAAAAAACATCCAGCGTCGCACATTCCTCCAACGCCTCAAAAGCCTCTTGAATCGAAAGTTGATCTTCACAAGTCTCAGCAAACACGGGCGACAACTGAAGTCGATCTAAAAAAGAACGAAAATCCAAGCGTGTAAGCAGTGCCGAGAGCGCCTGTTCATCCGCGGCATCTCGAATGCCACGTTCAAGGATGCGTTCTATATCGGGACACGGAACATCGAGGCGAATCGTGGCAAGATCACGGGAAAGCCGTGCCATCTCCCGTCCTTCTTCCAAATTTCGACGGAGTGCGCCGCCCTGCTCTTCAATATGGCGGTATACATCTTCAAGTGTTCCATAGGACTGAATAAGGCGAAGAGCCGTCTTTTTGCCTACGCCTTTCACTCCTGGAATATTGTCTGAAGAATCACCCATCAAAGCTTTAACGTCTACCCATTGCTCCGGACCAACGCCGTAACCATCGAGCATCTTCTGAGGTGTAATTACTTCTGAATTGGTTTTTCCTTTGGATGTTGTCAAGAAAATCACCGAGCTCTGTTCTGACACCAGTTGAAATGTATCACGATCACCCGTGAGAATATAGACACGCATACCTTTTCTTTCACCGCATCGCGCCAGTGTGCCGATCAAGTCATCCGCTTCATAGCCGAGCAGCGCGGTCGGTTGAAAGCCGAGCGCATCTAATAATTCCTGCGCAACCGGCATTTGAGCAGCCAAATCGTCAGGCATTGGACGACGCCCTGCCTTGTATTCAGGATACGTTTCATGGCGAAAGACCTTGCCAGGGCTGTCAAGCGTCGCGATGACATGAGTCGGATTCAACTCATCGCGGTATTTCAACAGCATATTCATGAAGGCATACAACGCACCGGTGGGTAAGCCGTCCGGAGCGGTCAGGCGATGTCGTCCGGCAAGTGCATAAAACGCGCGATTCATTAAACTATGAACATCGATGAGCCATAGGATTTCTTGTCTTGCCACATGATCCTCGCTTTCTGTAACTGCCAGCGAGCAGTCGTTTTCATCAAGTCATTTCCTTTAAATTATTTTACAACACTGTACAATTGCCCTTATCAGCAGAACCGAGGATGACGAAACAAATATATAATCTAGGCAAACGAAACAAATTTTTGTGTCGCTAAACTCATGCCCCACGCGCGATCATCTCTGCATGCGTCATTCGAGATGATCGGGGGCAGACAATTGACGATTGATTTTTAATAGAGCGCTTCTCCCACCAGCTTCTTGAGCATCAAACAGCAGTTGAAAGAACTTTGTCACGCGCTCATCATCTATGCCGATAATCGTTTGAAGTTCAGCCACTTCCTGTTTGAGAAAGGTCAGGTCATCGATTTGTTTCAATTTAAATATTTTTTCATGTTTCGTGTTCTCGAGCATTTCGCGGTTGAGGAGGAGTTCTTCACGCATCTTCTCCCCTTCGCGAAGCCCAATATAACGAATCGGAATATCTACATCAGGTACGAGACCTGAAAGACGGATCATGTCTCTTGCCAACGTGTCAATTAGTACCGGCTCACCCATATCCAAAATAAATATTTCGCCTCCCATCGCATCGGCACCTGCTTGAAGAACGAGGCTTGCTGCTTCAGGAATCGTCATAAAATATCGCTCGACCTTGGGATGAGTGACCGTGACCGGTTTGCGCTCTTTAATTTGCTTTTCAAAGAGTGGAATAACGCTGCCGCTGCTACCCAATACATTTCCAAAACGAACCGATGAAAAAGACGTTTCAGAGAAAAGCTTTTCCATTTCCAGCGTCACTATCTCGCAAAGTCGCTTTGTAGCTCCCATGACGTTTTTGGGATTCACGGCTTTGTCAGTCGAAATCAAAACGAATTTTTTCACACTGTATTGAGCGGCGACGCTGGCGGTATTGTATGTCCCAAAAACATTATTTTTCAGCGCTTCACCGGGACTGTGTTCCATCAGTGGAACATGTTTGTGCGCTGCGGCATGAAACACAATATCCGGTTTCCACGCGTCAAAAACTTCATTGAGGCGATCAGTATCGCGTACGGAACCAATCAAAACCTCCAAGTTCAATTTTTTGCCGTATTCGCCTAGGAGCTCCTGCTGCAAGTTGTAAACGCCATTTTCATAAATATCAAATAATATCAACAACGACGGCTGATAATTCGCGATTTGACGCGCGAGCTCAGCACCGATAGAGCCGCCTCCGCCCGTCACCAGAACCACATTGCCTCGGATAAACTGCGATACATTTTCCATGTCGGTTTCGACCGGTTCTCGACCGAGAAGGTCTTCGAGTCGCAATTCACGGACATCGGAAAGGTGCACTTGCTGATCCGAATGAATCTCCGAGAAAAAGGGCAGAATCCGGACACGGCAGTTGGTACGGTTGCAGATTTTCAAGATATCTCGCACTTCTCTGACCGGCGCCGACGGCATTGCCACAATAATTTCATCGATTCGGTAATCCTCGACGAGATGCTCAATATCGTGTCGATCGCCCAAGACTGGAACGCCGTTGTTTTTATAAGAGTGCGTAAGCGGATTGTCATCCACCGCGCAAATCGGTATGCGTTCGCTGTTAGGTCTTTTCAATTCGACAATCAGTTGGCTTCCGGCCGATCCGGCGCCCACGATCATGACACGCACCTTTTTATTGGACGATCGAGAGAATGTGTGCCCGATTCGAAGATGCCGAGACTGCTCAAGGCGATAGATAAATCGGATCGCGAACACGGCCATCGTCAAAAGGAACCAGTAGATAATATAGACTGAAAATGCGAAATTACGCTTTAAAAATTGAAGGATTAGCACCATCAAAAAAAGCTGAACGGCCGTTCCAGCAGGCAAAATCATATAGATTGACCCGCGGGCAAATGCCCACATCTGGTCGTAGAAACCTACAAGGTAAAACACAACAAAAGACAGAGCTACAACGATATACCAGTTTGACTTGAAGACATCGAGATGGCGCTGCGGAATACTGCCGTCATAAACGATCAATAAAGCGAGCAGAACAGCAAGGAGACTCGCAGCCAAATCATAAACAATGAGAAAAAACTTCTTAGGTGTCAGATGTCGGCTCTTATGTTCTTCTTTTATGGCCATTCGTTTATGCTTGATTGGGTTCATTATTCGAAGATTCTTTTAAGTACGCATGGATATCGTCTAAGACAGCATCCAGATCAATGCCATGCGCCATACAAGCCTGCTCCAACGTTTCATGTCCGGCCAACACACAGCCAATGCAATGAAGTCCATGAGCCATTAAAATGGCGGCTATGTTACGATCAAACGCTAAAATATCCGATACATACATATCTTTGTTAATTTGCATAAAAACCTCCGTTTTGAAAGATTCGACATAGTCTTTGTTATTAATCTTTCCCTTCGCATACTACCGCAAGAGTGGTCATTCCATCAAGCAATAGCTCATTCAGATCAAAATGATTGGTAAGAAAACGCACAAAAAACACATTCACAGATCACAAAAAGGCCTAAAGCCTTGACAAGTCAAGCTTTCCACATGATAATATGCAAAGAATAACGCTGGAAGGAGGCTCCATCATGAACAAAACCGAACTGGTTAAAGCCGTAGCAGACAAAACACTTCTAAGCAAAAAGGACAGCGAAAAAGCTGTGTCTGCCGTTTTCGATACGATTACCGAGCAGCTGGCTGAAGGCAACAAAGTTGTACTTGTTGGCTTTG
>JAAZKK010000051.1 GCA_012799825.1 Clostridiaceae bacterium
CACATATCGAGCTCTATTCCAAGAAGATCGCCCGTTAAATGGCCATTCTTTAAGTTCTTTTAAGAATACTGGCTTCTGGAAGGACCGTGTGGACATTATCACTGCTTTTTCCGAAAAATTGGTTTTTATAGATAGGAGACGCACAACACGCACGTATCAACGCATCTCTGGAGAATCATTGACAGAACTAAAGCGAAAAGGTGCGCAATACGCACTCAAACGACGTATCTGTGAACAGTCATGACGCGAAAAAGCGCCACCTGTTGCGGGTGACGCTTTTTTGCTTTGTTAAATTCTATTAGTGCAACGTTAGCGCATAGTTCTTATGTTGTTTCAGGTTCAGAGCTCGGAGGTGGGACTTCATCGTTTTCATCGAACACATCACCACAATTCGGACAGAATTTAGGCACGTTCGTCGGATCTTTGGGTTCCCAGCCACATTTATCACAACGATAATATTTTTTCTCCGGCCTTTCTTTACCACAGTTCGAGCAGAATTTGCCTTCATTCGTGTGGCCGCACTCACAGGCCCATGTTTCCTTGACGGGCTTCGGAGTGCCGCAATCTGCACAGAACTTGCCGACGTTGTCCTTTTTGCCACATTTCTCACACATCCAGACCGGTGCGGATGCCTGAACGATCGTGCTGTGACCCGGATAGACAGGTTGCCCGACGCCCTGCTGATATGCCTGACCTTGCTGGAAGAGCTGGTTCGCTTGAGCGCCACCGGCCATCTGTGCCATATTCATGCCTGCAAATGCCATAAACGGCCCGGCTCCTTCGTTGCTGGCCGCAGCGCGCATAGCATCGGTTTGTGCACCGACCAAACCGGCTGCCGCCATTGTCGGATCACGGAAGACGGCGCTTCTTTGCAGTTCTTTGATCATCTGTTCATCTTCTTCAGACGCTTTGACCGACTGCACTGCGACAGAAACAACCATAATGCCGCGGAGATCACGCCATTTTTCCGACAAGACTTCGTTCAATGCTTGTGCGATTTCCTCTGTATGGCCGGGAAGAGCACTGTAGCGGATACCCATCGCGGAGATTTTTGCAAATGCAGGCTGAAGGGCATTCATAAGCTCCGCTTTTAGCTGACTGTCCATGCGATCGCGCGTATAAGACTGCTCCACGTTTCCGGTCACGTTCGTGTAAAACAAGATCGGGTCGGTGATGCGATAGGAATATTCGCCGAAACATTTGATCGCGATATCCACATCAAGGCCGATATTCTTGTCGACGACGCGGAAAGGCACGGCATTGGCTGTGCCGAAACGGTTACCCATCATCTCTTTGATATTGAAGAAATAGACGCGCTGATCTTTACCTGTGTCGCCGCCGAAGGTGAAACGGCGTCCGATGGCGCGGAAAGAGTCTAGGATTCCTCTGCCGAGTCCACCATAGAAGAGGGAAGGCTCAGATGATCTGTCATAAATGTATTCGCCTGTCTCAGCGGTAAAGTCGACGACCTTGCCCTGTTCCACAATGATCATGCATTGACCGTTGTTGACCGCAACGATCGAACCGTTTGAAATGATGTTGTCTTCGCCCCTAATGTTCGATGACCGGGCGGATGTGCGTTTCTGTCCCTTAACGACCAGTGTTTGATCATCTAGCGATTCGGCATAGATATACTCGCGCCACTGATCGGCAGTAACGCCTCCAAGGGCGCCAATACCAGCTTTAATTAAACCCAATTCCGTTCTCCTTTGTCTTTGGTCGCCATCACGCCTTTTCGCTGACGGCGGGTTTTCAGGCCAGATTTTTGTGGTCATGAAATGAGATGCGGAACGTTAAAAACGGCATATCATTCATGTGCATTTTTTGCCTTACGGCTCCACCTGTTATTTTAACATGAAACAAGGATTCTTGTGTGGATGTTGGCAGAAGACGCGGTTTTTTTATTATATAACCATTGTGAACGTCAGATAATCCCGTTGTCGTGACGTCGTGCTTCTTTTCTGGCAATATCTCGCCGAGAAAGGAGCAACGTCCTACAACGCCGTTATCGCACTATTTTCCAGAGTCCAATCTCTCTAAAACAGAGCGGGCTACGAGGAGGCCGCTTGCGCCTGCTTGAGAAAGACCTCGCGTAATCCCTGCGCCATCGCCGATCGCGAAAAAGTTCCGCAAGCCGGTCTCTAAGGTGTTTGAAAGCTGCAGTCGCGCGCTGTAAAACTTTACTTCAACGCCGTACAAGAGCGTGTCGGCATTGGCCGTGCCCGGTGCGAGCTTGTCCAACACGTTGATCATCTCGAGAATGTTGTCGAGGTGGCGTTTGGGCAGCACGAGCGACAGATCGCCCGGTGTTGCGTCAAGCGTTGGTTTTACGAAACTCTTTGACATGCGGTGCTCGTTCGTCCGACGACCGTCGCGCAAATCACCTAGGCGCTGTACCATCACGCCGCCGCCTAACATATTTGAAAGCGATGCAATGTGGCGACCGTAGCGATTCGGTTCTTTAAACGGTTCTGTAAAACGGTTACTGACCAGTAACGCGAAGTTGGTATTCTCACTGCGAAGATTCGGATCATCGTAACTATGTCCATTTACAGTGACGATGCCGTCCGTGTTTTCTGCCACGACATATCCGTAGGGGTTCATGCAGAACGTCCGCACAATATCTTTGTATACGCGAGTCATGTATTTAAGCTTCGCCTCGTACATGGCGTCCGTGATATCCTTGAACACCAGCGCGGGAAGTTCAACGCGTACGCCGAGGTCTACCCTGTTATTGAGCACGGGCAGTCGGAGTGAACGACAGATATTGCTGAACCACTCCGATCCTGATCTGCCGGGGGCAGCGATGAGAATATCACAAGCACACTGCCCCTTGGACGTTTCGAGCACATAGGAGTCAGGGACATTACCTTCATCGTGAAGAACAGGTTTGCCGTTGATCATGGGCGTGATAGAACTCACAGTCGTGTTGCAATGAAGTTCAATTCGCTTGTCGATCCATTCGTACAGGTTCATTAGCACCTGAAAATTCTTCTCTGTCCCAAGGTGCTTGCAGCGCGCATTCAGAAGATGAATGTCGTACGACAGCGCACGACGGCGGATCACCTCACTTTCAGGCGTTTCTGTCGAATAAATCGGACCGTTCGCACCAAATCTAACGTTGACGGCATCCACGTCCTCAATGAGTTTCATAACCTGCGATGCCGGCATGTAGTCCGTCAGCCATCCCCCAAATTCCGCCGTAAAATTGAACTTTCCGTCCGAAAAAGCGCCCGCACCACCAAAACCGTGCATAACCGCACATTTCTTACAATGAATGCATTTTGATACGTCACCACGAATAATCGGACACGAACGCGACGCAATCGGTTCCCCTTCTTCAAATAGAACAATATGAAGATCGGGGCGCGCGCTGATTAGTCCATAGGCGGCAAATATTCCGGAAAGTCCAGCTCCAATAATTGCGACATCTGCTTTTTTCATGAATTCTGATCCTTAAAAATGGTTGCTTAGTTCCCAAGCTATTAAAACGGGTCATTTCGATCCCGTGTCTTTAAAATGAGTCGCTTAGATCCCAAGTTCTTAAAATGGAACCTTTTCGATCCCAAGCTATTAAAACAGGTCATTCCGAACCGAAACCCTTAAAAAGGGTTGTTTCGATCCCGGATAATAAAGAACCAAACCTCTTAAAATGAGCTGTTTAGATCCCAAGTCTTTAAAACGGGTCGTTTGGATCCCGCGTTTTTTAAAGGAGTCACTTAGCCCCCCGTTTTATTACGAATGTCGCCACGCGAAAATCGTTTGGCGACAACGATCATTCTTTTTCTGACATCTGTAACAGTATCATCATACTCGAAAAAATAATCTGTACAACAAAATTATTTGAAAAAATGGCCCGTTATCTTTCACCCTTCACTGCAACACATGGAACGTGAAATAAGGCTGTACGTCAAGTCTGCCCGGAAGGATGGCTCGCCGAGCATGCCGGGTTTTTCGACACGGCCTTCGATGCGCAACACGCTTTCATTCGACGGATCGGGTGACACGCATACGACGAGTTCTTCTCCATAGAGCACTTCTTTGATAAAAGTAATATGAAAGGCGCGAATCGCAAGCTCAGTAGATGAGGGATCCATCGTCAAATAGCGAACGGCTGCATCGATGGCAAGGCGGGCATAGTGCGTATTATGGAAATGATTGTTGAGGTCAAGATCGCCAAAATGCACCGTATAGCGGAGCATTTTACGCACTTCTGCATCTTCAGGAAGAGGTTTAAGGTTCGGAACCTTGTCCAGATAACCAACTGTCTGATCCGACATCTTGTTGTATTCATCGGTGTCGCAAACATGGCTCGGACGGATAGGCATGTGATCGTCAAGCGAGGCCAAAATCCATTCCGAAGAGGCCGCGCCGAAGCAATGTTCTTCATCCATAACATTTCGGTAATAACGATTGTCTCGAAAGAAACGTATTCCACGCGTACCGCGCGTCCATGTATCCACAATCAGCTTTTCATCTGCAGCAGGAAAGCGATCATCAAAACGGTATGCCAAAGAAAGAAGGATCCAGACCACATTCTGTTTTCGAAGATTGACCGAATTCATATTGAGGCGTGCGCTATCAATGCCGTCGCAATCCTGCGCATAATCCATTAAACGATATAAATGAATGCGATTGAAAGGATCTGTTTCTTGAACGGAAACCATATATTCCGCAATCGTATGGTTGTCTTTATTCATAGGTAATTCCTTTCACAAAAAATCGACAACGGCGGCCAAACCGACCATTATCGTTGCTATAGTTTATCACAGGCTTTTTAAGGGAAAGTGTTGCGGTAAAGCAAACTTAAGATGAGAGGCGTCAAGGTCTTTACATTACGGGCGCTTCTTTAGAGGAGAACCTGTGAACAACATCCCTTGTTTGACAGCTTTTTTAAGAAAGAGCCTGAGATCATTGTTTCGCGAGGTTGCGCTTTTGAAAGAGTCTGCGAGCTATACCCTCGCTAGACAACGCATTTTGCAGGAGAACCTGTAGTCAATAACCCTGCGGGTGGCGCTTTTGAGAAGAGAATCTCCTGCCCCGTTGCCGCTGTTTCCTTATTGTGATAAGGACGAATAGGTTTGACGTATTTTACACCTTTTTAGGCAAAGATTTTGCAGAGCATGCGGTATAATCTTTGCTAGGAGGGAATCGATGAAGATTCGGCAACAGATTAAACAGATTCGTCCGGAGACCATAATCGATCGCAGTTTTGTTTACGCGATTTTCTGGTTTTTTGCCATCGCGCCCTTTATTACAGCGATTCCTCTCTTTTTTCTCATGCCGGAGAGTTTGCCTTCACGCGTGTATCCCTTCATAGCGATGGAAAAGCCGGGTTCAAGATGGGAGCTTTTCCTCATTCCCGCCGCATGGTTTGTAGCCAATGTGGTGCTGCATTACGTGTTTTACTTGATTGAGCGCTCACAGAAGAAACTGACTATGCAAGTAGCCATCTTGCGTGTCGTGACGGCGGTCATTTTCGCAGCGCTCGCCATCATCATGGAGCTGTTCGTCTATCGAACTGCCATGATAAATATCTAACGATACGAAACTTGCGGCGAGATGCTTCTTGCTATCGCCAAACGCGCACTTTCGTAGTGAACGGGAACGGACTTAAGGGCAGTTTTAAAATACAGGGTCTCTTGCGGTTTGTGTTTCGCTCCAGATGGAACAGGCGCAGCTAGATTGAAGACAGAAAATGAAATCACAGGCTAGATCCGACTTGACCGGAATCTCACTCGATACCACGAGCAAAAACATAAAAATCGGCTGTTTGATCCGACGGAATGAACGGGCGCGTCCGTGAAGATAGAAAAAGGAAGACGTAAGGCAACAGCTTGATCCGACTTACGGAATGAACAAGCGCGACCGCTGAGGACTAAAAAGTTCGGGCAATGGAAAGCAGAGCAACAAATCAACTGGCTGATCCGACGGAATGAACAGGCGTGATCGCGAAGATAAAAAACGGAAGACGTAAAACAACCGCTTGATCCGACACGCAGAAGGAGCAGGCAAGACCCATCAGAAGACTAAGGAGGAATACGTATGACCCATAAAACCGAAAGGCTTGATTATAAGAAAACGACACTGATCGGATTCGGTTTTCTCGCAAGTTCTCTTGCGTGGAGCCTTTATAACGCACTGGTGCCTTTGTTGCTCGAGCAGCGGTTCGCTCTGACAACTACCGTTATCGGCACCATCATGACGATCGACAATTTTTTCGGGATCGTCTTTCAGCCGCTTGTAGGCGCATTCAGCGACCGAACCTTCACGCGCTTTGGCCGCCGGATGCCTTGGATTATGGTCGGTCTTCCGCTCTCTGCGCTGTTTTTTTTCCTGATCCCTTGGGCCAAGTCTCTGGCCATCATGATGACGTTCATCATCTGCTTCAACCTGCTCATGGCGCTTTGGAGGTCTCCCGTTATCGCGTTGATGCCTGACGTAACCCCGCGCCCTCTTCGCAGCAAAGCGAACGGCGTTATCAACCTGATGGGCGGGATCGGCGCGATTATCGCCTTCTTGATTGGCGGCAAACTTACAAATGCTTTCGATCCTTCTGGACGGATGGCATTCGGCATGGGATCGGTCATCATGATCATCGCGTTGATCTGTCTCATGCTGTTTGTGCGCGAGCCTGTCGCGGATGCTTGGCGTCGTGCGCAACGCGAAAACATCGGACGTCGCCTTACCGCAAAAGAATTCATGGCCACCCTCGAAGTAGAAGAGGATGATGACGATTCGAAGAAAAAGATCACAACAAACCGGAAACTCACGCCTCCGGAGCGCCGCAGCCTTCTGCTTTTGCTCTCGGCGATCTTCTTCTGGTTCTGCGCTTACAATGCCATCGAAACCTTCTTTACGCTGTTTGCGCAAAAAACGCTTCACGTCGATAACGGCACCGCCACCATGATGCTGACGGCTTTCTCGCTCACCTTTGTGATCTTTGCTGTCCCGGCGGGCATCATCGCCGGTCGCCTCGGACGCAAAAAGACGATCATCCTCGGCCTGACTTTGCTGCTGCTTTTCCTGGCCCCAATGGTCTTCATCAATCCGTTGCTGACGACCTTTGGAGTTGACATCTTGGCCGCTGAGTCGCTTGCCATCAAAAAATACGTTGTACTGGCATTGCTGGCCTGCGCCGGATTTGGATGGGCCTGCGTCAATATCAATTCTCTTCCCATGGTCGTGGAGCTCGCATCTCTTGATCAAATCGGACGGTTCACAGGCTACTATTACTTCTTTTCCTTCTCCGCATCGATCATCAGCCCGATTCTGTTTGGTTGGATTCGCGACCTCACTGACAATTACAACGCTCTCTTCCCCTACGCTGTTATTTTCTTCGTTCTAGCGCTTCTGGCAACGATCTTCGTCCGTCACGGCGAAGCAAACGATCAGACTGAAGTTCAGCCTGAAACGGTCGGCGAGTCTTCTTAGACCTACCAGAACGACGCCCCTTATAAATTAGGAAAGCATTGCAAGCTTTGCGGAAAGGCATTAAAGGAAAACTAAAGATGGAGAGTCCTGCTGTGACGCGACGCAAGGCTCTCTCCGTTTTCAAACATTCACTCAACGCCCGGAGATTTCGATGATTAAAGCGGTACGGCGGCGGTAAAACAGAAACATTCACTCAACGCTTGGAGATTTCTACAATGGCATGGCACCGGAATTATACTTTGATTTTTATAGCCAAACATGACAGGAGAGTCCTGCTATGACGTGGCGCAGCAATTCTTGTGCGATCAAAATCTTTGCGCACCGCGGCGCATCCGAAGTCTATCCTGAAAATACGATGTTGGCGTTTTATGAGTCTGAAAAAGCGGGAGCTGACGGCATTGAGCTTGACGTTTTGCAGACGCGCGACAGCAGAGCTGTTGTCGTACATGACGAAAATCTTGAGCGCCTATCTGGCCAATCGCTTTGGGTAAAAGATCTGACGTGGGATGAGCTTAGCGCAATAAACATTGCGGCACACTTTCCTGAGCATGACCCGCAACAAGTACCTGCTTTGGACGATGTGCTTGACTGGATATTGACGACATCACTTGAAGTTAATATCGAACTTAAGAATAGCGACACCCCAATTCCGGGACTCGAAGAAGACGTCTTGCGCTTAATCGATGCCCGTAAGATGCGTCATCGCGTCATCGTTTCCTCTTTTTCTCTCGAAAGCGTCATCTGCATGAAAAAACTGGCGCCGGACTTGCGTTGCGGCTACCTTGTAAAGCGACCAACTCGCGCAGATCTTCGAAGAGCGAAGGAACACAACATTGATGCCATTCATCCACATATTTTCAATGTTTATCGTCCGGGGTTTACGCGATCGCTTCTCCGCCTCGGGTTTGCCGTACGCTACTGGACAGCAACAACCGAACGACAATACCGTACCGCTTCTCGTCAAAATGCTACAGCAATCATCGTGAATGACCCAGCTCAGGCGCGGGCAATCCTCAGCAAATCGTCTTTCTCATCAAAAAAGAGAGGCGTCTTCCGTCGGTTTTGATACGATGCGAACGCTGTTGCCCGCACGAGCCGTGCCGTCCTGCAGGACCTTGACGAAAATGCCCTCGCGAGGCATGACACAATCGCCCGCAGCCTTGCGGATCGCGCAGTCTTCATGACAGGTCTTGCCGATCTGGGTCACTTCACAGAGCGCACTTCCAACCATCAGACGTGTTCCGACTGGAAGTTCGTAAAGCACGAGCCCGCGCGTGAGTATGTTTTCAGCAAAATCGCCTGGCTTTAATTTAAAATTGATGCGTTCTTGGAGTTTTGCGACGCTTTCTTCTCCGAGAAGGCTGACCTGTCGATGCCATTTGCCGGCGTGCGCGTCACCTTCAATACCGTGTTTTGCAAGTAGCGAAACTTCATCGACGGCGTGCTTTTGTTCCCCCTTCTTCTCGCTGATACATACGGCAACGATCCGTGCTGTCGGGGCGCCGCAATCGGCAGAGCTGCTAGAACGCAACATTTCTACACCGTGACGGATCGGCCGAATGACGGACAGGAGGTTTTCTCGAGCGGCCTTCTCGCTTCCGGGAAGATTGATGATCAGAGAGCTCCTGCGGATACCTGCTACAACGCGGGAAAGACAGCCATGTGGCGTAATTTTCATACTGGCGGCACGCATCGCTTCCGGAATGCCGGGTACCACACGTTCGAGAACGGCCATCGTCGCCTCCGGTGTGACATCGCGCGGCGAAAAGCCGGTGCCGCCGCTAGTTAGAATCAACGCGGCGCCGAGTTTGTCGGCACAATGAGTCAACTCCATACAAATACGATCCGCGTCGTCGGGCACGATGCTTTCATAGATCACATTCCACCCGTTCTCAGAGAGGATGCGTGACACAGCCGGTCCGCTCGTATCCTCGCGCTCGCCTCGCGAAGCCTTATCGCTTACTGTGATCACAGCGGCAGTGTAGCTCTGTGCGCCATCACGGTCTGCCAGATCGTGGTCATGCACCGTCGCGGCACCTTTTTCGTTGTTTTCATGCTTACAATTGCAGTCTTTCATGACAGCTCCCTTCCCGCATGTGTTTCAAAAACAAATAAATCTGTTTTGTGCTGAACGGCACCGCGTTTTTTTGTTTTTTGTTCGTGTCGTTCAAAAAACAATGTACCATATGTGTGATAATATCTTCATTCATAGAGAGGATCACCACTTATGAACTGGAAAAAACTTATCCCCTTAATTAAGCAGGCGCGTCGCAAATCCAAACGCCCCTATCTTTCACTGTTCATTGATCTTGCGGTCTGTTACGTAGAAAAGTACAACTACGTCGAGTACTTCGCTTATAACTTTGCCGAGAACCGCAGTCGCGAGTACCGCGAATCTTTTGTTTGTGTATATCGCCATTATCCGATCATCACGAAAAAACGTGGTGTATCGAAAGAGGAGATGGACTTCTTTGGCGACAAAGGCTCTTTCATTCGACACTTCAGTGACTTTCGCCACATTGACGCGCTTGACCTTCGCGTCGACACGCTTTCTTCGTTCTCAGCTTTTCTTGAAAAACACGACTGCTTTTTCATAAAAGCGCCTCGCGGCACAGGCGGGGAGGGCGTATCCAAAAAATGTCGGAGCGATTTTGCCGATTTGACGGACGAAGCATTGTATAACTATCTTCGCGAAAATGGTCGGGAGATCGTTGAGGAACCTATCAAACAGCACCCGGAAGTCTCTAAACTGTCGGCAAGCTCCGTCAACACATTGCGGATATTCACCGCCCGACACGTCGACGGCACCCTCAGCGTACCGTTCAACGTTTCGCGCATTTCCGTTACGGGAGGCAAGCTCGACAACGCTTCACAAGGCGGCGCGTACACGCTCTTGGACTCGGACGGCACCGTGATTTACGATTACTTCACGTATTATCCGGAAGCGCAAATTTTCCCGGAAAACCCTCTAACGGGATTTGTCTTCAAAGGTTTCAAGTTCCCCTTTTTCAAAGAATCGGTCGACATGTGCCTTGAGGCGGCTGAGCGTTGCGCGAGCCATTGGATTGGATGGGATGTCGCCGTCACGGAAAAAGGCCCTCTGATCATCGAAGCCAATACAGCGCCCGGCCCGCAGCTCTTTCAAGCGTGCAACCAGCTCAACAACAATCGCGGGCGCCTCCCGGAACTGGAGGAGGCGCTGGGAATCAGCCTTCGCTGAGTGTCTTTTCTTTACTAATACCGGCCGAATGTGCAGTTCGGGAAGTGACAGCTGTCGCAGAGCTGGCAGAGCCCGCCTTCTCCGAGGTTCAAAAGTTCGTCGTGTGTCAGGCGATCCCCGGTGAACATCTGAGGCAAAAGAACATCAAATATTGTCACCGGCAAGCTGACGGCGGCGCCGGGTATGCCCATGATCGCGACGTCGTCGCGGTAGGCGATGAGCGTCATGTTGCCCGGTTGCGACGGCACGCCGTGCGTGATAATGTTCGCTCCGAGACAGCGGATAGCTGCCGGCGTCAGGTCATCCGGGTCTACCGACATTCCTCCGGTAAAAAACAGCAAATTTACGCCCTTGTCAATATAACTTTGCGCTGCGTTGACGATCATGTCGAGATCATCGTCACAGATGGTGATGCCGATGATGTCGCTTGGGAAGTTCTTCATCTTCAAGCGAATAACCGGCTCGAATCGATCCTTGATCCGCCCGCTGTAAATCTCGGATCCGGTAATGACGGCGGCGACCTTCATGGGGCGGTAGGGACGAAGATCGAATAGCTTTCGATCTCGGCATAGCGCCTCTGCCTCAATGATCTGCTCTTCATCTGTCACGAGCGGGACGATGCGCATCGACGCGAGCCGCATGCCTTTTTCGACCGGATAATGGTCGGGAAGTGACGTAATCGTGATATCGCCGATTCGGTTGATCTCCGAAAGAAGTTCTGTGTCGACTCGAAACATGCCGCGCGTATCGGCGATGAGCTGAACTTTGCCCTCGGAAGGATCTGTATAATGAGTCCGATCGACTGGTGCCATCGCCGCCATGCGAAGCGCCGCATCTTCTTCGTGAATTTCTCCGGCGTGTTCCTCCCACACGAAAATCGTGCGCTTGCCGACGTCAAGCAGAACCGGAATGTCCTCGTCTCGAATGACATGTCCTCGCCGGAATATCGGCCCTTTGAAACCTTCACGCATCGCGGTAACATCGTGGCAAATCGTTTCACCGATGGCTTCTTCCACGTTCAGTTTTTTCATTCGTTACTCTCCTTAGAGCATATTTCTACACTGTCTTAAAGCACATCTTCGCACCTGTCGTCACAGGATACACCGTTAACAACAGGGCTCCGCCGCTTAATGATCCAGAATCAACAGTTCCTCGTCCGATCTTTCGTCACAGGACACTCTGTTAACTACAGTGAACCGCCGCTTAATGGTCCAGAATCAACAGTTCCTCGTCCGATAACAGAACTTTTACTTTTGGTGCGCGAAGCCGATGCCATTCTTCCTTCGTCAGTTCCCAACCGAGAGGACGTGTATCTGTTTTCCCGTCGGGCTGCAGCATGATCGTAAAAGAGAAAGGATTTTCCAGTTCTTCGAGGACGTTGAAAAGAAAAACATTGCCCTCTTGCCCTTCGCCGTCGCTGATTCCGTGCATGCGGATGCCGATGTACCCTTCCTTCGATGTTTTTTGGGATGATTCTAGCGTAAGGCCCCAGTCGGTAGCCTCAATGCGCCCATCCGGAAGCATACGATATTTTGAAATATTTTTATAACCCGTCAGAATCGCGGCATGGCGCGTCCTCGGATTATGAAAGACGTCTTTTTTGTCGCCGCAGGTCACAATTCTGCCGTTATCCATGACGGCGATTTTGTCGGAAAGGCGGTACACTTCATCGCGGTTGTGCGAGACGAGGATGACCGATTTCCCAAACTCTTCCATCACCTCTCGGACTTCCTGTTCCAGACGAAAGCGCAAATGGCTGTCCAGCGCGGAAAAAGGCTCGTCGAGGAGCAGAATGGATGGACGCGACACTAAAATCCGCGCCAGCGCCGTGCGCTGCTGTTGTCCGCCCGAAAGCTGAGATGGCAAGTGTCGCGCGAGGGAAAGCAGCCCAAAGGTCTCCATGACTTTCTTCACGCGGGCTTCCCGCGTTGCATTCGACTCTGTTTTGCGCTCTCGTCGCGTTCCTGCCCGTATGTTTTCAAGAACATTCATATTCGGGAAAAGAGCGTAATTCTGGAACATGAGTCCCGTATGGCGCACCTGCGGTGAAAGATTGATGTTTTTTTCGGAATCAAAAAGCACCTCATCATCGACGACAATCCGCCCACGATCAGGCTTGACAATGCCGGCAATACATTTGAGCGTCATGCTCTTCCCACATCCGGAGGCGCCGAGCAACGCAAGAACTTCGTCGCCTGCCTCAAACTTTACCCTGAGGTGAAAAGAGCCTAATTTCTTTTCGATATCGACCTGAACCGACATGTCACGCTTCCTTCATCGTTTTTGCGGCGACATTTTCTTGCGTCCTGCGCTCCAGCATGTTGACAGCGAGGAGCACAACGGAAGAAATCGCGATATTGATAAGCACCCACTTCGTCGCGAGCGCGTCGTTGTTCGTTCGCCAAAGTTGATATACTGTCGTGGAAATCGTCGCCGTGTGGCCGGGCGTGTAGCCGGATATCATGCTTGTCGCTCCGTATTCGCCGAGCGCACGAGCAAAAGCCAGCACTGTTCCCGCAAGGATGCCTTGACGGCAATACGGCATGCGTATGCGCCAGAAAATATAGGTGTTAGAAAGACCAATTGACTTTCCGGAATACGCGAGCGTTTCATCGAAGGCCTCGAAGGCGCCTCGCGCCGTTCTATACATCAGGGGAAAAATAACGACGGTCGTCGCAAAAATAGATGACCACCACGTCATCGTCAATCGAATATCAAAATACTCCAAAAACCAAGCGCCTATCGGACGGCGCGGTCCCAAGAGACGGAGCAATATATAGCCGACAACCGTCGGCGGCAACACAAGCGGCAACGTCAAAATAACGTCGAGTACGCCTTTCACAAAACGTGGTGCCTTGGCAATGTAATAAGCGGAGAAGATCCCAATAAAGAAAATGATGACCGTGCTGATGCCTGCGATTCGCAGTGAGTTCCACAGTGGATAAAGATCCATGTACTGCTCCTGTCCAGAGAGGCGCGATTCCAATCGATTCGCCGGCGATCACCTCTTGAATCGTTCCTTTATAAATTCTCTTGTCGCGACGAACGACGAGGGAAACCGCCGACGGTATTTCCGGCGGTTCCCCTGAGATTCGTCATGCTATTTGCTCTTTTATCGAAAGACGCTAAGTCGAATCGAACCCGGAAGCGTCGATGATTAAAAAGATGCTTTCTTATCCTACAGGAGTGAAGCCGACCGCTTCAAAGACGGCGTCGGCAGCGTCGCTCTTGAGGAACTCCAAGAACGCCCCGGCTTCTTCCGGCTTAGTGGATTCTTTCATCACCGCGACCGGGTAGATGACCTGTCCGCACATTTCTGCCGTTGCTGTGTCCACCACGGTGAGTTCCGCCGATTTTGCATCTGTCTGATAGATGATGCCGCAATCAACGGCCCCCTCTTTTACCTGCGATGTCACTTCTTTGACGTTTGAGGCATAGGTGATCTTTCCGTCGCGTGCAAGCGCGTCTTCTTCCAACTCAAAATATTTCAAGATTTTGCTTGTGTACTGGCCAACCGGCACGTCGGCGTTCCCCATACAAAGCAGAATGTCACCTGTGAGCAGCTTTTCTTTCAAATCGTCATACGATTTGACTTCTTTCGGGTTGCCTTCGGGCACCGCTAGAGCAACTTTGTTTTCGAGGATATCGAAACGCGTTCCCTGAAGCACAAAATCGAGGCCATCCGGATTTTTCTCTGCCGGCGCCGCAGAATCAAGCGCGTCCATCTGCTTCTGAGCAGCAGAAAGGAAAATGTCGCATATAGCGCCTTCTTCAATCTGCTTTTTCAGTGTGCCAGAAGAGTCAAACGTCATGACGATGGTGACGTTTTTATTCTCGCTCATATATTGGTTAGCGAGTTCTGTCAGCGTCTCCGTCATCGAAGCCGCGGCAAATACCACCAGCTCCACAGGCTCTTTTTCCGGTTCCGGCGGGGTTGTCTCGACGGACGGATCTGTTTGAACACTCTTTGATTCCTCCGGCTTAGAAGAATCTGTGGGCTTCTGTCCTCCATTTTGGCAACCGACTGCCGCGAATAAAACAAGCAGCAATGCCAGCACAAAGGCTGTCCATTTTTTCATAATTCATTCCTCCTCCAAATCATATAACATCTTCGCTTTAACAGCATTTCCCGCATAAAAAGTGACATTTTCAAATGCGTTGAAGCGTTCCTCTGTTAGAACCCGTGTTCGTTATTATAGTTCGAGTTGTTTTTAAATGTCAATCGGTGATGTTCGCAAACGATGCCATCAAGCCATCGTTGTTTCAGAAAATTATGCAGAAGATACTTTTGGCGATGGAGCGACGAGCACCTTCTCAAGCACCTGGTCCATCGTCGTGACGGGAATAAAGGTTAGATCCTTGCGGACTGACGCCGGAACGTCATCGATATCTCGTACGTTTTTCTCCGGAATAAATATCTTCCGGATGCCGGCACGATGGGCGGCAACCGATTTTTCTTTAAGACCGCCGATGGGCAGAACGCGCCCGCGCAGTGTAATTTCTCCCGTCATCGCAAAATCGTGGCGGACGGGGCGACCGGTGAGCGCAGAGGCGAGCGCCGTCGCAAGCGTAATGCCGGCTGACGGACCATCTTTCGGGATGGCGCCCGCGGGGACGTGGATATGAATATCGCGTTCTTTCATGGTGGCGCCGTCGATTTCAAGCTCGTCTGAACGGCTCAGAATGTAGGTCAACGCCGCTTCAGCCGACTCTTTCATCACATCGCCGAGTTGTCCGGTGAGCTTCAGCCTGCCGGTGCCCGGCATGACATTGACTTCAATCGTGAGCGTATCGCCGCCGGCCCATGTCCATGCCAGACCGGTCGCGACGCCGACCTGATCTTCCTTATCGGCCATATCGTAAAAGTACTTCGGCTTCCCTAAATACGTTTCAACTTTCGTTTTGCCGACGACGAGCCTTTTTTTATTCGGCGAGCCGGTCTCGTCGATCTCGGCGATGACCATCGCCACACAGCGGCAAAGCCGCGCCAGCTCACGTTCGAGTTGTCGGACGCCGGCCTCCGCGGTATACGATCGGATGATTTCCGCCATACCGGCACGCGTTACGCCGAGATCCGCTCCGGTAAGGCCGTGTTCCTTGCGGGCGCGAGGCAGCAAGTGGCGCATGCCGATCTCGATTTTGTCCGCCTCGGTATACCCCGGAACCTCTATGGCCTCCATCCTGTCATACAGAGCGGGCGGAATTGTGTCGATGGTGTTGGCCGTTGTTATGAATAGCACCTGTGACAAATCGTAAGGGATTTCGACGTAATGATCTTGAAACGAGTTATTCTGCTCGGGATCTAAAACTTCGAGCAATGCCGACGCCGGATCTCCTCGAAAATCATTGCCGATTTTATCTACTTCATCCAGTAAAACCAGAGGATTATCGGTGCCCACATGGCGGATCGCCTGAATGATGCGTCCCGGCATCGCGCCGACATAGGTGCGACGGTGTCCGCGGATTTCAGCTTCATCGCGCATCCCGCCCAGTGATAAACGGAAATAACGGCGACCCAACGACTCCGCGATCGCTTTTGCGATAGAGGTTTTTCCCGTTCCGGGGGGACCAACGAAGCAAAGAATCGGTCCTCGAATCGGCGCGTCTCCTTGTTTTTCGACTAAAAGTTTTCGCACCGCAAGGTACTCCATAACACGCTCTTTCACTTTTTCCATACCGTAATGATCACGGTCGAGAATTCGGCGAGCGCGCGCGAGATCGTGACGTTCAGCGGTGCGTTTGCCGAACGGTAAGTCCAAAAGCGTTTCGACCCAAGTCAGTTGCGTCGTATATTCGGGGAAATGAGACGGCATATTGTCCAGCCGGTTGATTTCCTTTTCAATTTTCGGCTTCTCATCGTCCGGAATGCCTGACTCAGCCAGCCGCTCTCTGAGTGAATCCATATCACGGCCAGCGCCGCCTTCTTCACCGAGTTCTTCTTGAATCACGCGAATCTGCTCGCGGAGGTAATACTCGCGCTGATTTTTGTCAAGTTGCGTTTGTACTTCATTCGCGATACGCGTTTCCAGCTCGGCCAGCTGAATCTCACGGTGAAGAATGCTGAGGACGAGACGAATGCGCTTCTGTATGGGCACCGTCTCCAGTATTTTTTGCTGTTCTTCGAACTGAATGGATAGCTGCCCTGCAACGACATCGACGGCGTGCCCCGGATCGTCTTCGTTTCGAATCATCGCTACGACCGGAGGGGGAACGCGTTCTGTAATCGCCGCATACTGTTGAAAAAGCTCGACCAAAAGGCGCATCGCGGCATTAAGTTCAGGCGTTTTCTCGGAAACGGCGCCGTCGAGAGCGTGGTAGCGAGCTTCATAATGCTGACCGCGATCAATAATGGTATCGATTTTCACGCGCTCAAGTCCATAAACGAGAATTTTAAGTGCGCTTCCGGAGACCTCTAATATCTGGCGCACAAACACGCGCGTGCCTATCTCATGAATTTTAGATGTCTCCGGCCATTCCGCGTCGAGATTCTTCTGACCGGCCAAGATCAACTCGTGGCGGCCATCCATCGCCGCGCGAAGGGCGGCGATCGACTGCTCGCGGCCGATATCAAAGGAGAGCAAAACGCTAGGATAGACCACCAGCCCGCGCATCGGGATCAGCGGCAATGTGCCGTCCGTCCGTGCAGGACGATGTGTTCGGCGTCGAGCCGTCTTCCGAAATTTCAAAGCATTGGTCGGCGGACGCTGAGTCTCGTGCTCCTGATTTTCCTTCTGTTCTTTTGTATCTCGATTGTCGTTCTGTTTTTCTGTCATGACATCTACCTTTTACGGGAAATCACCGCATCTTACGGTCTTCTGATTTTAGAGGACAATATTGAATCTGTCCATTAAAGAATCCTAAGACACACTAAGAGACATGCAATTCCGCCATATGGGATCCCGTTTCTTTTTGCGGTAGTATGATTATTATAAAACCCAACCGTGTAAAATGAATGTTCATACCGGTGTATAATATGCGGGGGAACGGAGGATCCGTCGAATGGATATTGTCGTGTGTGGGGCAGGAAAACTCGGCGAGACGCTGTGCCGTGATCTATGTGCAGAAGACCACCACGTTGTCGTCATCGATGTAAATAAAAAGCGCATTGAGCAGATGGTGAACACCGTCGATCTTTCCGGCGTCGTCGGCAACGGCGCTCTTCTTGAGATTCAGCTCGAAGCCGGCGTTGCCACGTGCGACATCTTCATAGCTGTCACTCCGGATGATGAAGTCAATATCATCGCGGCCATCACAGCGAAGAAAATTGGCGCGCGGTACGTTGTCGCCCGCGTTCGGAGCCCGGAGTACTCGCTTCAAATGAATTTCCTTCGCGAATCGCTCGGCATCACCCTGATGATCAACCCTGACCTCGTCGCCGCTCGCGCCATCGAAAATATGATGCACTTCCCTCAAGCACTAGGTGTAGACAGCTTCAACGATGGTAGACTCTACATCGTCGACATCGAGCTTCCCCTGAACTCCGTCTTTGACGGCATGAGCCTTCGAGAAATCGGCCGCCAGCACGGCAACGTTCTTGTCGGCATCATTGAGCGCAATGCCAGCGTCATGATACCTAGGGGCGATGTTGTGTTGCAGTCAAGTGATCGGCTCTACCTCACAGGCCTGCCCTCAGAAATTCGCGCGTTTTGCCACAAAGATATGCCCCGCATAAAACGCCCTCAATCGGCACTTATTGTGGGCGGCGGACGCGTGACACGCTATCTTCTTCCTCGGCTTGAGAAAATGCAAATGCACGTGAAAGTTATAGAACAAAACGAGGCGCGAGCCGACTTGCTCGCCGGAGATTTTCCTCGCGTCGAAGTTATCTGGGCGGACGGTACCGATCAAGAGATCCTGCGCGAAGAGCGTCTGCACCACTACGACGCCGTCATTGCGCTAACAGGTGTAGACGAAGAAAACATTCTCATCTCCATTTACGCTTACCATGAGGGTGTCGCAAAAACCATCACAAAAGTCAATCGTACGAATCTTTTAAAGCTCCTGTCGAACGTCGGACTTCAGTCGATCATCACGCCGCACCGCTTGATCGCAGATCATATCATCCGCTTCGTGCGTTCCACAGAAAACACGGAAGGAGCAGACATCGACGCCTTCTATCGTCTGTCGGGCGGGCGCGTTGAGGTATTCCAGTTCCACATCACTAATACAAGCGCGGTCTGCGATAAACCTCTTTATCAAATAAAAATGAAATCCGGCGTCTTAATTCTTTGCATCATACGCGACGACGAGATTCTTTTCCCAGCAGGAAACGACGAAATCCGAGTAGGCGACGACGTTCTCGTGGTGACAACGCGCCCGGATTTCCGCAATATTACGGATATCCTTGAATAACGCAAAGGACGACTTATGAATTACGCGCTGGTTCGCCATGTCCTTGGAAAAATTCTTCTTGCCACCTCACTGTTGATGGTGCCCTCTGTTCTAGTCGCGCTGTATTACGGCGAAGGATGGGCCGGCGTTTACCCCTTTCTCGTACCGATCGGAATCTGCGTTCTCGCAGGCTTAGTTATGACCGTCAAACGGCCAAAAAACCAGGATTTTTTCATGCGGGAGGGCTTCGTCATCGTAGGCGCGACATGGATTTTATTCTCGTTCATTGGCTGTCTGCCGTTCGTCCTTTCGGGATCGATCCCGTCTGTCATCGACGCCTTTTTTGAAGCGTCCTCCGGTTTCACGACGACCGGCGCTTCCGTGCTGTCTCAGCCTGAGCTTCTCCCACACTCCCAACTGTTCTGGCGCTCCTTTACACACTTGATTGGAGGCATGGGCGTTCTCGTGTTTGTATTGGCGATCATGCCCCGCATTAGCTCGGACAGCGTTTTTATTATGAAAGCCGAGGTGCCCGGCCCCACGTTTGGGAAACTTCATGCTCGCATCCGAAGCACCGCACGCATTCTTTACGGGATCTATTTCGCGATGACGGCCATTCTGATCGTCTTGCTCATTGTCGGTCGCATGCCCGTTTTTGATTCGTTCTTACATGCATTCGGCACAGCCGGCACCGGCGGCTTCGGAATCAAATCCAATTCTGTCGCGTATTACGAGAGCTCTTACATACAATACGTACTCGCGTTCGGCATGCTTGCGTTCGGCGTGAATTTCAATCTGTACTACGCTTTGCTTTGTCGTCAATTCCGAACTGTTTTTCAAAATGAAGAGCTCCGCTGGTACCTCGGCTTCGTCACCGCCGCAGTCGTTTCCATCTTAATCAACACACGTCATCTTTATACGTCGTTTGCGACACAACTTCGCGAAGTCTTCTTCACGGTGTCTTCCATTATCACAACGACGGGATTCACAAACTGCAACTATGACGAATGGCCGCTTTTCTCAATCGTCGTCCTGCTCGTCCTGATGTTCATCGGCGGCATGGCGGGCTCGACGGCGGGAGGACTTAAAGTCAGCCGCTCTGCCTTTTACATCAAATCTTCCGTCCTCACTTTTAGGAAAAATCTAAGCCCCAACCGTAAGCTGCCTCTTCGATTTGAGCGCAAAGTGATCAGCAGCGATCTAAAAATGATGCTCTATGAATACTTAACGATTTATTGTCTCGTTTTTATTGTACTTTTGGGAATTGTCTCTCTGTCGACTCCCTCTTTCCCGACGGCATTTAGCGCTGTCGCCGCAACCTTCAACAACATCGGCCCAGGTATACACCTCGTTGGTCCAACAGGCTCGTATGCTTTTTTTTCCGATCTATCAAAGATCGCTCTGAGCATCGGTATGATCATGGGACGTCTTGAAATCCTACCGATCATCGTGCTTTTTGCCCCTCGCACGTGGTGCAGAACCTAAGCATCTGAAACGTTGTCGCTCATAAAAGGGCGAAAGCAACTTTTGCCCCTCGCACGTGGTGCAGAACCTAAGCACCTATCATCCGAGATGTGTGGCAATAAAAAGTACGCCACCACGACTGAGGACGGCGTACTTTTTATTAAGCAGGAACTTGGACCTTATGATTGATCTGCAACGTTTTTCTATTCTGACCGTATGCTAGAAGCGGTTTCCTCCCACACGGTGCATGCTGACGTCGAAGTTAGCCTTCGTAGTATTGCAGCTCGCGGGCCAGCATAGAGAAGGGAGTTGTGTCGCCTAAGAGTACGTACCCCACAAGCGCGTCGCCTTTGAAGTTTCGGCGATCGTAATTGAGCTGCGCATCGTCGACCTGAATCTGCGAAATGATGGATTCGTCCTCCGACTCAATAATGCCCGCCGAAGCGACGCGCGTTTCCATCGTGTTGACAAGATAGGGCGGTGTCGGAATCACACAGATTTCATCGCCGCCCGCGGCGTTGGTGCCTGCCGCTTTCCCCTCCTTTACGGAAACAGGCCAGAGACCAAACCAGACCCCTTCCATTACGGCGCAGTCGCCGGCAGCATAGACGTTAGGAATATCGGTCTCCAGACGGTTGTTCACCACAAAACGGCGATCGATTGAGATCGGCTCATTTTCCATCACCTCAACACGCGCCCGAACGCCTGTCGATACGACCACAACATCGCACTCGACTTCTCGGCCGTCCTCAAGGCGAATACGCGCGACCTTGCCGTTTTCGTCAGCAATAATCTCCTCCGTCGAAGCGTCGGTCAAGACACGAACACCAAGCCGCTCCGTCTGCGACAGGAACATCGCGCTCGATTTCTCATCGAGCTGACGTTTCAACAGGCGGTCGGATCGTTCCAAAACCGTCGTTTCTAAACCGCGCTTGTTCATAGCGTACGCCGCTTCAAGACCGAGCAAACCGCCGCCAATCACAACGCCTTTTTTCGCGTTTTCCAGCCAATCGGATACTTCAAGCGCGTCATCCAACGTCCAAATGGTAAAAACTCCTTTAAGATCATTTCCTTTCATCGGCGGCATGAAGCTCCGGCTGCCGGTTGCCAGAATAAGCTTTCCGTAAGGGAGAACAGAACCGTCCTCGAGTTCAACCGTCTGCGCTTTGGAGTCGACGCGCCTCACGGAAACGCCGAGATTGATGTCAATGTTGCGCTCCTTGAACCATTCTTCCTTGCGAAGCGTGATGTTTTTCTTGCTGTCGGGATCAATAATGACCTGCGAGAGTCGCGGACGGTGATACGGCAAATACGGTTCTTCAGATAAGATAGTAATCGGGACGTCCGCGTCTTGTTTTCGAGCTGCTTCCGCGGCAGCCAACCCCGCGGCGCTGCCGCCAATGATAAGGATCGTCTGTTCTAACATAAAAAAGCCTCCTGTAAAATAAATGCCCAAGGTGGGTATACGGAGCGCCCAAAATGGTGATCTGCGGCACTACGTGTTCTTTGAATGAAGTCTCCCTAACTATAACGTAATCCCGTGCTCACTGCGCACGCCGGCGTTACAGAAAAACACTTCTTGATCATTGTTTTCGAGAACTTTTATGTTCATATCTAAACCGCCCCCACTACCGTGGACGACGGTGAGTGGACCACATCGTTCCGCATAGAGGCGACAGAAAACTGCCGCAACTTTCTTGGACAGTGACGGAAACAAAAAAGAACGATTGAGCAAGAGAAAAATAATAATCCGACAGACCCGGAGGAGAGGTCAAAGATAAAACCCTGTTTTTAACTATTTTTCAAATCAAGAAAAGTCCCTAAAATCAATATTTTATCTGTGTAGCATTTGTTTGACATCAGGGGTTAAGTGATTTCAGGTGCGACAAACCGGAAGTTTTCTACCTCTCTTTTATATATGTATCATAGCTGATTTTATTCTCAATCGAAAACATATTTCTCAACTGTGTCGCCGCCCAATCCGTATCATCTGCTTCAAAAACGATGCAATCAAACTTACCAAACATATATATTAGCAACGATTGGGCAAATTCCGAAAATC
>JAAZKK010000105.1 GCA_012799825.1 Clostridiaceae bacterium
AAGCCACAATCCTAAAGAATACAACGGTTTCAAAGCTTACGGGCCGGACGGCGCACAATTGGGACCTGCAGATGCCGATCGCGCCGCCGCAGAGATGGCGAAGGTGAAAGATCTTCCGGTCATGTTGAAAAAAACTCCTTCCTTTAAGGAAACAACCGCATCGCCGCTTTTCAGCTGGATGGGTGACGATATCGACAAGGCTTTCGACGATTGCCTGCTTTCTTTTACACTGAGTCACGATGCTGTAAAGTGCCACCACGATCTTCCGATCGTTTATTCGCCGCTTTACGGTGCAGGCAATTTGCCGGTTCGTCGCATCCTCAAGAAACACGGTTTTACGAATGTTCATGTCGTTAAGGAACAGGAAAATCCGGACGGCAATTTCCCGACGACGCCGACGCCCAATCCTGAACTCCCGGAGACGCTCGAATTGGCGATTAAGCAAGCGCGAGATATGGGCGCCGACCTTGTGATGGCGACTGATCCTGACGCGGATCGTACCGGCGTGGCCATTCGTACGGCTGACGATCAGTTTGTACTTCTGTCCGGCAATGAGATCGGACTGTTACTGATGGACTATATTCTCGACAAGCTCTCAAGCAGCGACAAACTTCCCAAGGGCGCTTTCTGTGTTTCCACGATCGTATCGTCACGACTTACGATACCCATTAGCCAACGCTATGGCACGGGTCTTTACTTTTCGCTCACGGGTTTTAAGCACATCGCCCATGAGATATACCAGCACCAAGAGCTTGAAAAAGGTGCCTTCCTTTTTGGTTACGAGGAGAGTTTCGGGTATCTCGTCGGTGACCATGTGCGCGACAAAGATGCCGTCGGTGCTTGTCTAATGATCGCCGAGATGGCGGCTGACTCGAAAGATCACGGCGAAACGCTCAACGATCGACTGATGCGACTTTATCAAACATACGGTCAAGCCGCTGAAAAGACCATCTCGATTTACCGCGAAGGCAAAGTCGGACTCGAGCGAATTTCCTACGCGATGGATCAACTGCGCGAGAAGCCTCTGGAGGGATTTGAGGCACTTAACCCTGTCACGCTTTCCGATTATGCGACGAGCGCCAAAACGTGTCTGAAAACAGGGAAGAAGGAAACACTTAATTTGCCGACAAGCAATGTATTGCTTTATGAACTGGAAGGCATTGATTTCATGTGCATACGCCCCTCCGGTACCGAACCGAAAATTAAGGTCTATTTCGGTTGTTATGGCGATGACCGAAATGCCTGTGACAAGAGACTCGCTGAATACGAAGAACTTGTCTTGCAGCGCGTCAACCTGCTGCTCGGGGACTGACGACAAATTAGCGATATTTGTATAGATAGACTATGGCCTTTACACATCTTCACTTACATACGGAGTACAGTTTGCTTGATGGTGCAAACCGGATCCATGAATTACCAGCGCATCTAAAAGCATTGGGCATGGATGCCTGCGCCATCACGGATCACGGCGTCATGTACGGAATTCTTGATTTTTACCGGACGATGAAAGCTAATGGCATCCATCCAATCATAGGATGTGAAGTTTACGTCGCCCCGAGAAGTCATCTCGAAAAAGATGTGGCGCATGACCGCGATCCGCATCACCTGATTTTACTGGCTGAAAACAACGAAGGTTACCATAATCTTGTCAAACTGGTATCTATTTCGCACGTAGATGGGTTTTATTACAGACCGCGCGTAGACGTAGAATTGCTAAACCAATATCATGGCGGCCTGATAGCGCTATCTGCTTGTCTTTCAGGTGAAGTGCCTCGGCTCGTTTTGTCAGGCGATCTCGATGCCGCGAGAGAAAAAGCGGTAGAATATCAAGGCATCTTCGGCAAAGATAATTATTTTCTTGAAGTTCAAGGAAACGGGCTTCCTGAACAAAACATCGTCAACGCGGCTCTAATTCGAATGAGCCGCGAAACCGGTATTCCGCTCGTCGCGACGAACGATTGCCATTATCTTAAAAGTGAGGATTCCTTTGCGCACGAGGTGCTCCTCTGTATGCAGACAGGCAAGACGTTAAGTTCTCCGGATCGGATGAAGATGGACACTGATACGCTCTATGTCCGTTCTCCTGAAGAAATGCGGCAGATCTTCGCTTCGGTGCCTGAAGCGATCGAGAATACGGAGATCATCGCTCAGCGCTGTCAAGTAGAACTTGAGTTTGGTCAAATTCATCTCCCGAAATTTGAGACGCCTGAGGGCGAAACAGCGGAGCAAATGATGCGACGCCTCACCAATGAAGGATTGGAGAAGAGGCTTGCGACACGATACACGGGCATTCCACGCGAAAAGTATGAGAAGCGTCTAGCCAACGAGCTTGCTGTCATCAACAGCATGGGTTATACCGACTATTACTTGATTGTGTGGGATTTCATTCATTATGCTCGCACTCAAGGGATCATGGTCGGCCCCGGCCGAGGATCCGGTGCGGCGTCTTTGGCTGCGTACTGTCTTTTTATTACGGACATTGATCCATTGCAGTACGGCCTGCTCTTTGAGCGCTTTCTCAACCCTGAACGCGTCAGCATGCCTGATTTCGATGTCGATTTCTGCTATGAGCGCCGCGGCGAGGTGATTGATTACGTCACACAAAAATACGGGAAGGATCACGTCTGCCAAGTTATCACTTTCGGTACGTTAGCGGCCCGCGCGGTGATCCGAGATGTCGGTCGGGCGCTTGACCTCTCGTATGCGGAGACCGATCGCATCGCGAAAATGATACCCAACCAGCTTAAGATCACAATTGACAAAGCGCTTGAGATGAACACCGATCTCAAGAAAATCTACACTGAAGATCCGACAACAAAGCGTGTCATTGACTTGGCGAGGCGCTTTGAGGGGATGCCGCGACACGCGTCAACGCACGCGGCCGGCGTCATCATCGCTGACAAGCCTGTCTCCGACGTCGCTCCGCTCGCACGAAATGATGAATCCATCGTCGTTCAATTTACAAAAAACGATATTGAGTCAGTTGGCCTTATGAAGTTTGACTTTCTCGGGCTTAGGACCCTGACCGTCCTTCAGGAGACAGCCAATTTCGTCAAAGGAAACTACGACGTCACCATCGATTATACGGCGATGGCCTACGATGACTCGGCCATCTATGACATGATCAGCCGCGGAGATACAGACGGCGTTTTCCAGCTTGAAAGCGGCGGGATGACACAGTTTATGAAAGAGTTGAGACCGGAGTCCTTTGAAGACATCATCGCGGGGATCTCGCTTTTCCGTCCCGGTCCGATGACACATATTCCGCGTTACGTTGAAGCGCGGCACGATGCTAAAAAAATACGCTACGAAACGCCGCTTCTCGAACCTATCTTAAACATGACGTACGGCGTCATTGTCTACCAGGAGCAGGTCATGCGCATTGTGCGCGATCTGGCGGGCTTTTCCTTTGGCCAAGCTGACAATGTGCGACGCGCGATGTCGAAGAAGCAAGAAAATCTTTTGAAAAGCTATCGCGCACTGTTCATAGATGGTGGAGAAGATGACACCGGAGCCACCATTAAAGGCGCTGTCGCCAACGGCGTTCCGCGCCGTGTCGCCGAGAAGCTATTTAATGACATTCTCGCGTTTGCAGGATACGCTTTCAATAAAGCGCATGCGGCACCCTACGCGGCGGTCGCCTATTATACGGCTTGGTGTAAACACTATTATCCCGTGGAATTCATGGCGGCGATGCTGAATTCATATTTGGGCGACCTTAATAAAGCGGAGCGCTATGTCCGTTCGGCAGAAGATATGGGCATCGAGGTTCTTCCGCCCGATATCAACAAAAGTACGGCGCGATTTGCTCCTGAAAACGGCGCGATTCGCTTTGGTCTCGGCGCGATCAAGAATGTAGGGCGCGAGGCCATAGAAGCGCTCGTTCGAGAACGAGAGAAGGACGGTCCTTTTAAGACGTACGGAGATTTCCTCCGTCGCATGTGCAATACGGCCTTGAACCACAAAATGATGGAAAGTCTCGTGCTTTCGTCTGCTTGTGACGGCTTCGGTATCTCCCGTTCAAAAATGATGGCCGTCATCGAACCTTTTTGTCGCACGGTTCAGGACGCCAATAAAAGTGTTATGGAAGGTCAGGTCTCCTTTTTCGATTTGACAAAGGATGTTTCTCTGTCGTTGCGAAGTGAACCCGATTATCCGGATACACCGCCTTTCTCGACGCTTGAAAGCCTCGCCATGGAAAAAGAAATGACCGGCCTCTACGTGACCGGCCATCCGCTTCACGCATACGAGAAAAGTATCAAGGCTTTGCCGTTAGTTCGCAGTGATGAATTGCGTCCGCGCCAGACAGACGACGATGCCGATGACATCGAACAGGAAGATGACAAGGCTGAACTTTCCGATATTGAACTTAATCCATCGACTCCCGCGCCCATAAACTTTATCGATCGAGATCGCGTCATTATGGCTGGTCTTATGGCGTCACGACGCGATCTATTTACAAAAAATAACGATCGTATGGCATTCTTGACGCTGGAAGATCAAGGCGGCCGTCTTGACGTCGTCGTTTTTCCAAAGACGTATGCCTCCTACCGCGATGTGATGGATGAGCATCAAGTGCTTGTTATCGCGGGGCAACTCGATCTTCGCGATGACGATGATCCGAAGCTCTTAGCCGATGTCATCGCGCCTATGACGGAAGATATGGTCAAACTGCCGACATCAATACGTCAAAAAGGTTATACGAAACGTCACGCGCGAGGCAATCGGAATGGGCGCCGTAACGGTTCTAATGGCTACGGCAAAAATGAGAGGCGACGCGCGTCTTATTCGTCATCGAAGGAGAGCGAGAACAAGTCGGCGAAGAGCACGGGAAGCGCTTCCGGTGAAATGAACGCTCGGCAACGTGCTTCTTCGCAGAAGGAGTTATCTGCATCGGATCACAACATTCATCCAGCCGATAAAACGCTCGTCATCCGTATCCCCAATGAAGCGCCGCCTGCATTTCGCGAGGCGCTCGAGGCGGCACTTGCCTTTTTCTCCGGCAAGATGCCGATCCGCATTTATGATGAGGCAAGCGGATCGCTTGTCAAACCGCGTGAAACGTCCGGCATCCAGTGGAATCGAGAGAATGCCGAGCTGCTGATCGACCGATTCGGCCGGGAAAATTTCGGATATCTCTAATATGCGCCTATATATCGCTATTAGACAAAGGCAGACTTTTGGAAGGGCTTGTGTCGGAACTTACGATCAAATCATTTGCATTTCATATGGCATTTTATACGCACTTTATGATGCGTTCGACTTTCTTCTCAAAAGGCATTAAACTTCGACATTACGGGTATCTCGCCAGGAGACGTGCATGTTCAATCTTTCTTCGTTAAAAAACGCTTCGATCTTCGGCGATATGCAGTTCTTCATTTCCTTAAAATGGCGGTATAATGAGTAAGAACGGTTCATCGATCCGTGATCATGATCAAAAAAGAGGACTGTATAGCGATATGCGAGAGGGAATGTACAACCGAGACGAAATCCTGACAACAAAAAACGCTTTATCGTTGTCGCATCAAAGCAAAAATGATCGGCAAAATAAGGATCATACTTCAGAGGCAGGTATACGTGACGAATATAAAGGTCAAGAACCGCGCCCTCACGTTCCCTTTTTTAAACTAAACGTTCCCAATGTGATCACGTTTATCCGTTTCGTAGCGATCGTGCCTTTGGCGGCCATGATCTCTAAATGGCCGGCATATCGTATGACGTCATTCGTACTTTTTCTTGCGATTTGGATGACCGATTTGCTTGACGGCTGGATCGCGCGAACGTTCAATATGATCACCGGATTTGGAAAACTGTTTGATCCTTTCGTCGATAAAGTTTTCCAAGTAGTTACTGTCATCATGCTCAGTTCCATAGATCGTATTCCGATCTGGGTGCCGCTTTACTATGTGTTTAGAGAACTCTTGATGATTTTTGGCAGTACATTGCTCCTTGCTCGTTCTCGCGTTGTCGTCTATTCGGATATCTTCGGCAAGTTGTCGACGTTTCTCTTTGTCGTCGCCGCATCGCTTGTCTTACTGATTCCTGAGCCGCTGGGAATCTTCAGAAATCTTATTTTCCTGCCTGCGATCATCACTTCACTGATAGCGATGGCGCATTACGCAATTAAACATACATCGAAGAAGAATAAAGAATAACGAGATCATTTTATAACACAGGCTAAACGCATGCGTCATTTACGCATACGATCAAATTCATAATAGGGAGAGGTCATCGCGGATTCGAGGCTTTTGTGATACGAGAGAAGACGATTAGAAAACTCGAATTCAATATCATTCTAGAGCGTCTTTCAGAATACGCTGTAACGCCGGGGGGCAAAGAGCGCTGTGAGACGTTGCGACCGGCCGACAGTGTCGCAAAGACAAGTGCATGGCTTCAGGATACGGAAGACGCTTTGTCGCATCTTTGCTTATACGGCGAACTGCCGCTCGGCGGCATCTCCGATATCCGGCCGTCACTGTTGATTGCCAAAGCTGACGGCACGCTTACATGTGGCGATTTTTTGAGGATTGCCGCTTTTCTTCGCGCAGTTGAACGCCTGAAATCGGTTGTTGAATCGAGCGATAAAGAACGTTTCACAGCTATTTATACTCAGTTAAAGGCGCTTGAAACGATGTCCGGTTTTCGAGAGAGACTCGAGCGTTCCATCGCGGGAGAGGATGACCTTAAAGATCACGCAAGCCCTGAGCTGTACAGGATTCGCAGGCAGCTTCAAGAGGCAAAAGATGATGTGCGCAACGCGCTTGATCGCGTGTTAGTACAAAAAAGCGGCGCGCTTCAGGAATCATTGGTGACCATCCGTGAGGGGCGATATGTGGTGCCGGTGCGCGCCGATCGAAGGCAGGCAATCGACGGACTTGTGCATGATACGTCGTCTACGGGCAGCACCCTCTTTATCGAACCGATGGCCGTCGTCAGTCTGAATAACAAAATACGTGAGCTGCAGTCGGCAGAGCAGCATGAAATCATGCGTATCCTGCGCGAATTGTCCGGTATTGTCGCGACAAACTCCGCGCTTTTACAAGACAATTTCGAGTATATCGGTGAACTAGATTTTCTTATGGCAAAGGCATGCCTTGCGACGGATCAGGAGGCAACGCGTCCGAAACTTAATGATCATGGCGTGATCGTCCTGAACAAGGCGCGACATCCGCTGATCCCGAAAAATGAGGTGGTTCCGATTGATTTTGAGCTCGGGCAGCGCTTCAGCACTCTCGTAATAACGGGACCGAACACGGGCGGGAAGACGGTCACATTAAAAACGTGCGGCCTTTTGACACTGATGGCGATGTCCGGACTGATGATTCCCTCTGCCGCCGGTTCCGAGATCTCTTGGTTTCGCACGATTGCTGTCGACATCGGCGACGAACAAAGTATTGAACAGAGTTTGTCGACGTTTTCATCACATATGAAAGAACTTATTGCCATCACGAATGAGGCCGGTCCCGGGATGTTAGCACTTGTCGATGAATTGGGTGCCGGAACAGACCCTTCAGAGGGCGCAGCACTGGCTATTGCCATATTGGATCACCTGAAAACAGCCGGCGTACATACGGTAGCTACGACGCATTATCAAGAGCTGAAGGGTTATGCGATGAATACACCGGGTGTTGAAAATGCGTGTTGTGAATTCAATGTCGACACTCTTCAGCCGACATATCATCTTCTCATCGGAGTGCCGGGTGTCAGCAATGCGCTTTCGATTGCATCGCGCCTCGGTCTTGACGTCGATATTGTCGATAGCGCGAGATCCCTGATCTCGAACGAGGGTGCGCAATTTGAATTTTTGGTCAAGTCGATTGAAACGAGCCGTCGAAAGGCACGAGAGATGGAAGAGGATCTTCTGCGACTGCGTGAGGAAACAATAGAAGCTAAAGAGGCTCTGATGCTTGAACGCGAAAAATGGCACAATGAGCGCGTTCGATTGAGAGCGGAAACACAAGCGAAGACGGCCGAGATGATGGCGGAAGCATCCAAAGATGTAGAAGATCTGCTCGCCAAAATTCGAGAACAAGCGAGTATATCGGGTGGTCATCGCTTGGAATCGGAAGCGCGTGGCGCTCTTCACTCACTAAAGAAAAAATACGCTTCTTCTCAGGCAACGGTGGCAGGAAGAGATCCTGATACATCGCCTCTTCAAGCTGAGACGATTGAGATCGGTGAAATATACGAAACGGAGACGCTCGGAATCTCAGGTACAGCGCGTGCCGTATCCGATGACGGGAAGAACGTCGTACTTGAATCCGGCTCTTTTCAAGTCACGGTGCCGACGTCATCTCTCCGTCGCGTTCAAAAAAATCGACATGACGATCCAAGAAAAAGACGTCGTCATAGCGTTCGTACAAGAGGTGCTACGGATAATACAGCAGATATTCGAGCTGACGTGGTATCCCGCGCGAGCACAGAGCTCATCCTGCTTGGAAAGCGTGTCGATGAGGCATTGATGCTTCTTGATCAATTCCTCGATGACGCGGTGCTGGCAGGGCTTACTTCTGTCATAATCGTGCACGGGAAGGGGACGGGTGCGCTTCGCCAAGCGACGCAAGAAGCGCTTTCCAGAGATCGGCGTGTCGATACATTCCGTCTGGGAAGTGAAGGTGAAGGCGGTGACGGCGTAACGGTTGTAAAGTTATGTCTTGATAAATTGTCTTGAAAGTTTTCTGACAACTGGAACGCTCATGCTTCATGTATAATGGGATTATCCTTGGATCGTCTTTTGACGGACAAGAAGGGAAGGTGCGATGAATCCGGCCTGGCTATTCAACGAAGGTAAAAATGTTCAAAGCTATCTTATGCTTGGAGCTTTTCCGGCGGACGAGCAAGATAGAGGTCAGGGTTTTCGTTTCGCCTGCTGGGCACCGCGCGCAGAGGCGGTGAGTGTTGTTGGCGATTTTAACGATTGGGATCCTTCGGTGCATCCGTTGCAGCTTGTAGGTTCCACCGGCATTTGGCGTGGCGTCGTTCCCGACGCATACGTGTGGCAGCGATATAAGTTCTCGATCCTTACTCGAACAGGTCAGCGACTGCTCAAGGCCGATCCGTTTGCCCGTCATGCGGAGACGCGTCCGAACACAGCATCGGTTCTTTATAATCCGAACGACGACTATACATGGCATGACGAGGCGTTTTGTGCGTCGAGAAAGGACGCTACAGAAGCCGGCCCCTTGAATATTTATGAAGTTCACTTGGGGAGCTGGCGGCGTTATCCGGACGGCAATGTCTACAATTACCGCGATATCGCTCCACAACTGGCCGAATATTGTGTCAATATGGGGTATAACGCTGTCGAACTGATGCCTGTTATGGAATATCCGTTGGATGCGTCTTGGGGATATCAGATCACCGGTTACTTTGCGCCGACATCGCGCTACGGCACTCCGGCAGATTTCAAGGCTTTTGTCGATATCATGCATCAGGCTGGTCTTCGCGTCATTCTTGACTGGGTTCCCTCTCATTTCCCGAAAGATGATTTTGCTTTAGCACGTTTTGATGGTTTGCCTCTTTTCGAGCATCCGGATACTTCGCTTGCTGAGCACGGGGATTGGGGAACACTCGTTTTCAACTATGGATTAAAGGAAGTTGTTTCTTTTCTAATGTCATCGGCGTGGTTCTGGATTGAAGAATTCCACGCGGACGGTCTTCGCTATGACGCTGTCAGCAGTATGCTGTATCTCAATTTCGGACGCTCGAACGCACGGCCGAACAAAAAGGGTGGCTATGAAGATCTCGATGCGATTGCTTTCCTTCGCCAACTCAATCAGCGGCTGCGAAAAGCGTTTCCTTATTGCATTTTGGCAGCCGAGGAATCTTCGGCATACAGTTATGTCTCATCACCTGTTGAGGAAGGCGGACTTGGTTTCACACATAAATGGAATCTGGGGTGGATGAACGACACGTTAAGTTACATGAAATCGGACTACTACGCGCGCTCCCAGTTCCATGAAAAGATCACATTTTCCATGATGTATGCGTTCAGCGAGCGATTTATCTTGCCTTTTTCACATGATGAGGTCGTTCACGGCAAAAAATCATTGCTCGGACGCATGCCGGGCGATGAATGGCGAAAATTCGCTTCGCTTCGGGCATGTTATATGTACCAAATGTCGCATCCCGGCGCTAAGTTGAATTTTATGGGAAACGAATACGCGCCTTATATTGAATGGCGCTATTACGAAGAACTTGAATGGTTCATGTTGCAGTTCGACAAGCACAGCGCGATGCAGACTTTCTGCCGCGACTTGAACCATCTTTATCTCGAATCCTCTTCCTTCTGGGAAGTCGATGACTCGTGGGAAGGCTTTCGATGGATGGATGCGAATAATCGTGAAAACAGCATGTTCTCTTACGCGCGCATGAACGCCGACAAGAGCGAGATTATACTTGTGATTTTGAATATGACTCCGGTGTCGTATCCATCGTTCAGAGTACGTGTACCAATTGAAGGTCAATATCGCCTTATCTTGAACAGTGACTCTCCGCGCTATGGCGGAAGCGGTTATGCGGGACTGGACGAAGATGGCGTCGTCTTTCACACGATTGATCGCGCCACTTCCGAGAAGAATAATGACGGACCCGGGATGTACGAGCGTCTCGTGTCGGCGGGTAAACAAAACGGCGCAGCCGGTGCGTCTGAGAACCGCTTTGATGATCACCGGCAACGTATTGTCGATTTTCCGGCGATCGATATGCCCATACCGCCGCTGTCGGGCATATATCTGCTCTACGAAGGGCACGTCGGAAACGTAAATGAAAGCGGCAAACAAATATAGGAGGAGGCAGTTTATATGGCAAAACAGGATACCATTGCCATGATTCTTGCCGGTGGGCAGGGGTCACGGCTAGGCGCGCTGACCGACTACGTCGCCAAACCGGCGGTGCCGTTTGGAAGTCGATATCGCATTATCGATTTCCCGCTTTCCAACTGCATGAATTCAGGTATTGAGACTGTCGGCGTGCTCACTCAATATCAGCCGTTGGAGCTCAATTCCTACATCGGCAACGGCCACTCGTGGGACTTGGATCGGAACAGCGGGGGCACATTCATACTTCCGCCGTACGTTCGGCAGGCGGGCAGCACATGGTACAAGGGAACGGCAAATTCGATTTATCAGAACATTCCCTTCATTGACAGCTATCAACCGCGCTATGTGCTCATACTTTCAGGCGATCACATATACAAGATGAATTACGCGAAGATGGCCGCTTGGCATGAGTCAAAAGGCGCTGAAGCGACGATCGCGGTGATCGAGGTGCCTTGGGAAGAGGCTCCGCGTTTCGGCATTATGAATACGGACGAGAATTCGCGCGTCGTCGAATTTGAGGAGAAGCCCGCAAAACCGAAAAACAATCTCGCCTCAATGGGCGTGTACTGTTTTACTTGGGAGAGTCTCCGTGAGGCACTGATCAAAGACGAGCAGAATCCCGATTCCAGAAATGACTTTGGCGCTAACGTCATTCCCGGCATGATCGATGAAGGAAAAGGTGTTTTTGCCTACCGTTTTGACGGCTACTGGAAAGATGTCGGTACTGTCTTTTCACTCTGGGAAGCCAACATGGATTTGTTGGAGAGGCCGGATGTGATGGATCTTCGCGATGAGATGTTTCCTGTCTTTTCTCGAAACTATCAGCAACCCTCACACTATTTCGGTGAGAATTGTCGCATTTCCAATGTAGCTGTTACAGATGGCGCCGAGCTTTACGGCGATGTAGAGAATTCCATTATCAGTTCAAATGTCATCGTCGAAGAAGGCGCAGTCGTGAAAGATTCGATCTTGATGCCGAATACTTATATATCGGCTGGTGTCCGCCTTGAGCGCTGTATCGTCGGTATGGATACACTTTTGGAGCCGAACGTTCGCGCCACACCGGACGAACCGGATGGAACCGAGAATTTTCGTGACAAACTTTGTTCTAACGGGATTACAGTCTTCGGTCCGAACTTAATCATACGCGAAGGGCTCGCTTTGAAAGGGAATTCGATGGTCTGGCCGAATGATGCCGTTCGGGTGCCTGAATTGGTGGCTGAGCGTTATCCTTCTTGGAGAAAGGAGATGGGTCAATGTTAACCGATGCAATGGGATTGATTCTTGCGGATAACGAGCGCATACGTTTAGGTAAAATTGACGAGCCACGTTCTCTTGCGGCGGTGCCGTTTGCCGGACGCCATCGCATCATTGACTTTACACTGTCCAATATGGTCAACAGCGGCATTCGCCGCGTGGGTATTGTCGCGTTGACGCGCTATAAATCCCTTATGGACCATACCGGCACCGGCTCATGGTGGGATCTTGACCGGATAAGACAGGGTTTATTCATGATTCCGCCTTACGTCAACATGACGACACGCCGTCCCGATCGCACCGATTCGCAAAGCATCATCGATTATGTGGAATCCGGTCATCAGGAGTACGTGATTATTTCCGGAAGTGAATTTGTCGCGAGCATGTCTTACTTACCATTGCTTGACGCGCACCTTGCGAACGGCGCCGATATGACGATGCTCTGTGTCCGTGAAAAGGATAAGTACAGCGCTCCTGCCGTCACCATCGATGTCGATGAGAGCGGCCGGGTGACCGATGTTCTCGTCGATCATCCGTTGCCGAAGAGTGATCTACGCGCGGTGAGTCTTGTCGTTCTTAAACGCGATCTGCTTCTTGAGATACTTCAGGACCGTATGGCACGCGGTTACTCGGACTTTTCGGCACTCAATCTATTAAGACTCTATGACCTTTTGACTGTCCGCACACTAATCCATGACGGGCTACTCTTTAGAATCACGAACATCGCGCAATATTTCAATGCGTCGATGGCGCTGCTTAATGACGAGGCAAGACATCAGCTCTTCTCAGAAGAGTATCCGATCTATACCAAGGTCAAAAACCGTGCCCCTTGTCTTGTCACTCCCGAGAGCTTGACTTTGCGCAATGTATTGGCTTCGGACGGTTGTATGATTCAGGGCAATGTGGAGAACAGCGTTCTTTCGCGCGGTGTCGTCATCGGACGAGGCGCGCAGGTAAGAAATAGCGTTCTTTTCCAAGATGTGCAGATCTCGGAAGGCGTTACGCTGGATCATGTCATCATAGATAAGAATGTGGTTATCAAGATGGGCGTTCGTTTACTCGGTCAGGATGACTATCCAATCGTTATCGAGAAAAACGCTATCGTCTGACCGCGTATAAGAATAGGAGTTTTTTGTGAACATCTTATTTGCAACGTCAGAGATGAATCCGCTGGCGGCAACCGGAGGGCTCGGCGATGTCGCCGGCTCACTTCCCGCCGCTTTGCGGGGTCGCGGCATAGATATCCGTGTCATAATGCCGCTTTACAAGAAAATAAAGCAGACTTATCGAGATTCTTTGCGATTTATCCGCTGGTCAATGATCAATCTCGGTTGGCGAACAATGTACAGCGGTCTCTTTACGACGGATGTCGGTGGCGTGCCGATCTATTTTATCGACAACGATTTTTACTTCGGACACGACAATCTGTACATCGACTATTCGTTTGATGTCGAGCGCTTCGCCTTCTTCCAAAGAGCGGTGCTTGAAGCGATGGGCGATCCCATGGGATTCCAGCCCGATCTTCTACATCTGAACGACTGGCAGACGGCAATGATGCCGGTACTTTTGGAGAGCCATTATCAAAGAAACGGCTATCACAAGGACGTGCATTCGCTCATCACGATTCATAACTTAAAGTACCAAGGCATTCACGGGCATGAAGTTGTACAAGATCTGTTAGATCTACCCGACGACTACATGACGGATGATAAAGTGCTCTTAAACGGCGTGCCGAATTTCATGAAAGCCGGCATTACTTACGCCAGCCGTGTGACGACCGTGTCGCCGACGTACGCACGTGAGATCATGACGGATTATTATGGTGAGGGGCTTGACGGTGTCCTGCGCGATCAGGGATGGAAGGTACAGGGCATTCTCAACGGGATTGATATCGATCTTTACAATCCGGCTAAAGATCCGGCGATCCCTTCCAACTATTCCGATAAGGCATGGATACGCGGTAAAGGTCGTTGTAAGGCAGCGCTTCAGCAGGAAGCCGGTCTGTCTCAAAAATCCAAGACGCCATTGATTTCCATGGTGACACGTCTTGCACAGCAAAAGGGGATTGACCTTCTTGTCCGTATTTTGGATGAGCTTCTAGAAGAAGATGTCCAGTTCATCCTGCTCGGTTCGGGCGAACCCAACTATGAGCGCAGCATTCGTGAGATTGAAGCGCGTCACCCGGATCGCATGCGAGCATACGTCATATTTGATCCGCTGCTTGCTCGCCGTATTTACGCCGGATCGGATATTTTCCTGATGCCGTCGCTCTTTGAGCCGTGCGGGCTTTCACAGATGATCGCGATGCGATACGGAACACTGCCGATCGTCCGCCAAACAGGCGGATTGGCTGATACGGTTCAGCCTTACAATCGCTACGATCAAACAGGAAATGGTTTTGGCTTTCTGAATATCAATGCACACGAACTGCTGTTCACGACAAAAGACGCGGTACAGCTCTATACCGAAGAACCCGCCATCTGGAAGAAGCTGGTGCATCAGGCGATGACCGGAGATTATTCTTGGGATCGTTCCGCTCAAAGTTATGAACAACTTTATCGTGATATTTTAGAGGAAACGCGTTAAGCTCATGCTAACTTTAAAGCACGACGTGCGGTCTTCATTCTACCGCGCACCAAATGGTCCTGTTCCTTGTGAGACGGACGTCAGAATCCGGCTCGTCGCGGAAGGCGAGGGTGCAAGAAAGATCAAGTCTGCACGTCTTTTCTATGTTTACGGTTTGAAGACTTTTACAAAAGGCCATATCCTCATGACGCTGGAGGAGTTTGCGGAAGGGGATAAGGTGTTGTCCTGTATTTCCAAAACACCGGAGAACGCTGAAATAGGGTATCATCTATTGTCAGGTAATCTCAAGACTTCGCGAGATGTTGCGTCGGAAGATTGCGTTTTCTCGGATGAGCCTCGCAGAGTATACACATGTTGTTGTCCGATGAGGGATGTGCCCGGACTTTTCTTTTACTGGTTTGAGGTACGCCTTACTGACAAACGGTACTTTTGGTGTTTTCCTGACCCGCATTCATGCGGCCTTAAGGGCGTTTCGAGTGATCGAAGTCTCCCTTTTTCTATTGACGGTTCAATGCCGATTCCCGGGTTCCAAATCACGGTACATGCGCGCGATTTTCATACGCCTGACTGGATAAAAGGCGCCGTCATGTACCAGATCTTTCCCGATCGCTTTAATCGCGGCGGCGTCTCTTTTGAAGATCAAGCGGAGCATTTTGAGAAACGACCGGAACGGATCTGGCATGCAAACTGGAATGACGACGTCGACGTTAAAGGAAAACCGCCTGAGGGGTATCAAGCCTGTGACTTTTTCGGTGGCACCTTAAAAGGCATTTACGATGCGCTTCCGGGGCTTGCGTCGTCGGGTGTTACAGTTTTGTACTTGAATCCGATATTTGAAGCGCAATCGAATCACCGATACGATACGGGCGATTACCTGAAAGTCGATCCGATCCTAGGACAAAATGCGTCGATTGAGGAGCTTTTCGAGGAGGCGTCACGTGTTAGAATACGCGTCATTCTCGATATCGCAATGAGTCACACAGGCGCAGACAGTCGCTATTTTAATCGGTTCGGACGCTACGATACGCCAGGGGCGTTTCAAGCGCGCTGTGGCCTTGCCGACTCGCCATACGAGTCGTGGTACCGGTTTTTGCCGTCTGAGATAAAAGATGCTGCCTCCGTTATTGTAAAGGATTGTGCAGGAAACGATCGGGTCATCTCGTACGATGCTTGGTGGGGTTTTCCTCTGCTTCCCAACGTCAACGAAGACGATCTCACGTACAGCGCTTTTATGCTCGGCGAGAACGGAGTGCTCGCAACGTGGCTTCGAGCCGGTTGTTCCGGTTTTCGGCTTGATGTCTCAGATGAGCTGCCGGACACGTTCTTGCGCCGCATTCGCAAGTGTGTAAAAAATGAAAAGCCGAATGCGTATATCCTTGGGGAAGTTTGGGAAGAGCCGACATCAAAAATCAGTTACGGTCAGCACCGCGACTTTCTTTTCGGAAATACGCATGATGCGGTGATGGGTTACGAATTCAGACGACATGTCATCGATTTTCTAACCGGAAAAGTGTCTGCGGAAGCATTTTCATACGCCTTGCAAAAAATGATCCATCTGACTCCTGCGGAAGCGCTCTACACGCAGATGAACCTCATGGGGAGTCACGACACTTGCCGCGTCATCACATTGTTGGCCGGGCGTCCGAAACCGTCTTCAAGACGTCAACAGCAATCTCTTTTCTTAACCAAGAACGAACGTCTGAAAGGAGAGAAGCTGACTTTAATCGCCGCATTGATGCAACTTGCCTTTCCGGGTGTTATGGCCATCTATTACGGCGACGAGATCGGGATGGAGGGGTACGACGATCCTTTCAATCGAAGAACTTATCCTGAAGAAGCGTACGATCTTCTAGCACAAGGAATCATCGGAGATATGGCTGATGATGTGAGACTGCCTTTCATGTACGAGACATTCGTTTCTTTGCAGGAGGAATATCGTAAGGCTGAAGTATTGGTCAATGCTTATTACCGCTCTGCTCCATCGTCAAAGACTTCCCCTAAAACGAAAAAAGGAGCGTATGCGTATGCACTTATGCCTGTATTCAGCAAATTAGCACAACTTCGTTGCAATGCGCCGGTGTTGAAGACAGGCTACTTTGAAATCATTGAGGCACATGATGATCTCATCTTCATGCGACGACACCTTGACAAGAAGGGATGTGACGTGTTCGGACACAAAGCCGAACTGCCCAAAGAAGCCTATATTGCGATTAACCGAGGCGACAAGCCTCAGCAAATTCATTGCAAAGGCTCTTGGCCCGAGACACTCGACCCTTACGACGGTTTTATTGTATTTAAATATGACTAATGCACCATACTGTTACCTAATGTCAGATAAGGATATTTTACACTCAAAGAAGATCATTGCTGTAACCAGAAGATTTCAGGGTAAAAAGAACCCTTCCGCGGACGATAAAATCCGGGAGGGGTTCTTTTAATTGATATACCTTATACGTGTTCTCTTAGGACGTATGCTTGATTATCGGCCGTTTATTAGGTGCCTTGTATCTAGTTGATAAGTAATATTGTTTTCTCTTATCATTTCACTAGTAATTTCTTCAGGCGGGCAAAGCGCGGGAGGCCGTTTTGATATTTCTGTTCAGCAGGACCTTGAATCAAGGGGAGCGCATAGTCGATGAACGGGCGCTCAATATTGTTGCCGGCATCATTAATCCACTCCGGTGGCAGTGTTTTTTCATGATTGGCGACGACCTCAAGGGGAACATGGATGATCTTGGATTCGTAGGGGTCGTTTTGCAGTCTCTCAAAACCCATCATCACATCTGATGTGCCTTCAATGGCAGCTTTGACGCCTGTGCGCCCTGCTTCGACAGCTTTGCAGATATCGGTGCCGGAGGCCAGATGAGCGCCGCAGCGTTGTAGAAGAGAAAATTCGATTCCACGAACCTTGATGTTGAGCGCCTTTCTTATGCTTTCCGCCAGAATAGCAGCCGTTCCGCCAAGCTGTTTATGTCCGAAGGCGTCGGCGGCGCGGGCGCCGTAAGACTCGGCAAAAAGTGAACCGTCATCGAGGCGCAGTCCTTCTGAGACACTGATAAGAATGATATTCTTCTTTTCGAGACATTTTTTTGTGTCATCGATCATACGGTCGAGATCGAAAGGAGCTTCCGGTACGTAAATCAAATCGGGTCCGCAGCCAATCTCACAGGCGAGCGCGGAAGCTGCCGTAAGCCATCCTGCGTGTCGTCCCATGCACTCGAAAACGACGACCATAGGAATATCATATGAATGCGCATCGTGCCAAACTTCGGAAATAGATGTCGCTACATAGCGCGCCGCGGACGGGAAGCCGGGGCAATGATCAGTGCCGCAGAGGTCATTGTCAACAGTCTTAGGAATGCCGATAACTCGACATTCATAGTTTTGCGATGCCAAAAATTTTGAGACTTTAAGGCAAGTGTCCATTGAGTCGTTGCCTCCGTTATAGAAAAAATAACGGATGTCATGTTTCTTGCAAAGTTCGAGGATCCTTCGATAATCGGTATCGTCTTTACTTGGATCGGCTAGTTTGTATCGACACGATCCGAGATTTGAGGAGGGTGTGCCCGTCAAGAGTTCTAGTTCGCGACGATCCTCAGCATTGATATCGTACAGTTTGTCATCGAGGAATCCTTCAATACCGTTTTTCATACCGAAAACGCGGGGTATCATATCCGGATGGTCGAGCGCTTCGAGAAAAACGCCTGCCGCACTTGAGTTGATGACCGAAGTCGGTCCGCCGGATTGGCCGAAAATGAGATTGCCCTTCAGTTGTGTCATAGTTGACTCCTTCATTTTATGAAATTCATGAGATCCATTTAGTCATGACGCGTTAGCTTTAAAAAAACATAGGATCCCTTTCTTTAATAATTATTACTTTCAGGTCACCGTAAAACAGTGAATCATTTGTACTTAATGTTCCTGATCAATAGGCTGTCAATGCGTTCGGTACACCCTCTCATCGGTTAAAGGCCAATCTTTAATGCATGGAAGATGTCCGTGTCGCCATTGGCGTACTTTAATAGGCTATGTGTCTGTCGTTCACGTTCACCTTCCACTTTACACTATGCATCTAATCTTTGCAGATAGCGCTCCGCATTCCGAAAGAGTGCGACAGCAAATCCTACGGTGAAAGCAAGAGGCACCAGGACGATAACAAACGTCGTAATCGTATTACTATCTGCTGTCAGTGAACGTGTAATGAACGTCAACGCTGCAATCAGAAGTGCATAAACGAATAAGCCGATCGCGGATATCATGACGCTCTTTGTATTCTTGACCGCTTGAACTTCATTTTCCCAGTCAAGCATCGGCTGCTTAATATCGACGAAAAGCGTTATGAGTTGAGGCAATGTACCGTTGACCAAAGCAAGGAACAAAACAAATAACATGAACAGCATTGGCGGATGAAAGACAATCCCGATGGCGGTAAGAATCAGCGCCCAGGCCAGAATCATGGTAGTAAACCCGGGTGTCAACCATGCCAACAGCTGAGTCTTCGCAGGAACGGGCATTGTTTTCGTGTAGAAAAAATCTTTTCCTTGGCGAGAAATCGCCGTCGCGGAAATTGTATTGGTGCCGCTAAGGAAAGATGAAATGCCGGCAACGACGAGAGCGACGATCCATAAATTTTCTTTCCAAAGTCCCGTTTCAAAGAATATTTCAGATAAGTGCGGAAGATTGATATCAAAAGGGAGTTCTCTTGTAAAAATAACGAAGAACATGATCGCGAAAAAAGGAGGCAAGAGAAGGATAGGAAGAATCGTCTGTGTGAAAAAAGCCGGTGTTCTGAAAAGAAGGCGCCATTCTTGGCTGACAATCGCTCGATAAGGACTTCTTTTTCGCAAAGAGAGAGAGAGAGGGTGCTTCGATGAACGCTGTTTACTTGAAGTTCCGCCCTTGACGCCGAGAACGCCGGGCAGGTAAAGACGATTGGCAAGAGCAAAGAGAATCACCAGCAATAGCACATCCATGACAAGCAACAGCGCGCCGCAAAGTAAAGTAGACCAATTGGAGGTGTTTGCCAGCATGGTCGTGCCGAGTAATGCGGAGGGGATGAAGCGGTTGGTTCCGTTGACGAGAACGATGACTCCCTGCTGCTGCAAAAGAGAAATATCACCTGTTTTGCTGTCAGGCATCGTCTGGACGAGAAAAACGAATGCTAAAGAAAGCACGATAAAGATGATCGACGTTAACATTTGGAAACGGTCTTTATTGCGTGCAAACCTTGTATAGCGCATGACGATGAGGAGAAGTGATATCACGACGGCATACGGCGCGATCATGGAAAGAGGAACATATAAAAATGCCTGTGGGTAGAAGGACCATGGACGACCGGAGATCACTCCATGTGCGACAAGCCCGGGAAACGTGAATGCAAAGACACCAAGCGCTACCGGAAGGAAGGCCTGTGTCATTTTCGCAGCGATGACAACGGACGGCTTGACAGGAAGTACGAGCAAGGCTTCCAAGCTGGTGTCATGGTAGAGCGTCGTGATCGAATGGAGCACTCCGAAAAGAAGGATCAAGACGGGAATGATTGTTGATGTCAATGAAAGATAAAGATTCTCCTGACCCAAAGCGAGCAGCGGCCCGGTAAACCCGACGCTCAACATCACGGAATAAAAGCTCATCAATAGAAAGAGAAAGACGACAATAAGGATTATGGATATGCGCGAATCATTTTTTTGTGAACGACTGCGCTTTCTCTTTCGCAGCGAGCGTTTCCGATTACTTTCCTTATATCCTGTTGAAACGGAACCGCCATATACCATCTCTTTTAAGAGTGGGCGCATGAGGATTTTATACTTGCGATAATCACTCAAAAACACGGTCATCTCCTTTGCCGACCAGTTTAAGGAACATCGATTCGAGTGAAGCATCTTCCTGATAACGATCTTTAAGTTCGCCGATCGTACCGGTAAAAACGATTTGACCTTCATCGATCACGATGAGGCGATCACAGACTTTTTCTGCGACGTCGAGCACGTGCGTAGAGAAAAGAACGATTTTTCCGGCATCTGCGTGCTCGCGCATCAGCTGTTTCAGCTGAAAAGAGGATTCCGGATCAAGTCCGGTCATCGGTTCATCGAGGATCCAAGCGTTAGGATTATGAAGAAGTGCACCGGTCAAAATTAGTTTCTGACGCATGCCGTGTGAATAACTCTTGATCATATCGTTTAGCACATCTCGGATTCCGAATCGTGTCGTCAGTTCCTCAATGCGTTGTACACGCGTCGGTTCATCGACGTCATAAATATCGGCGATAAACCGCAGATATTCGACGCCTTTCAGTCGAGGAAAAACATCGGCATGATCCGGTACGAAGGCAAATTCACGTTTAGCATTGATCGAATCGCGCTCGATGTCGCGGCCATTGATAGTTATTGAACCTGAATCGGGGGATAGAAGGCCCGTGATCATTTTAAGTGTCGTTGTTTTGCCGGCGCCGTTCGGTCCGAGAAATCCGAATATTTCGCCATCCCATATGTCGAGCGTGAGGTCGGAAACGGCATTGGTTACACCGTCGTAGCTTTTACTCACATTTCTGATTTCAATCATTTTTCTCCTCTCTGAAGTATCATTATTTCCAGCGCTTTCTTTCGATTTGTTTCGTCGTGCGTATAGCAGGAGAATGATTTCTTCATATCTTCTAACAAATTATAAAAGACGATTTATCAGGTGACAACTGGACATCCTGTGCCGAATTCGTTTGACAATCACGATACGTTTTGACATAATAACGTGGCCGGCGATGTGCCGGACAATGGCGGCCATGGCGGAATTGGCATACGCGCACGTTTGAGGGGCGTGTGGGAGACCGTACGAGTTCAAGTCTCGTTGGCCGCACCAGTTA
>JAAZKK010000004.1 GCA_012799825.1 Clostridiaceae bacterium
ATATCGAGCTCTATTCCAAGAAGATCGCCCGTTAAATGGCCATTCTTTAAGTTCTTTTAAGAATACTGGCTTCTGGAAGGACCGTGTGGACATTATCACTGCTTTTTCCGAAAAATTGGTTTTTTAATAGTCGGCTGGGAGAGATAGTGATGAGACAGATCCTATCTGTTGTTTTGGATTCAGATTATTGACAAATTGGAGGCTGAGAACGCTCTTACACGAAATAAGACGAAATGATAAGTTAGTGTGCATAGGGCTTTTTGCGCAGGGAATACTTAGGATGTTTTAAGTGAGTGATGTTTTATACGATATTCTAGCGCTTTTTGTGAAAATTCAGTTTAAATCGTTTTAATAAAAAGAACGTCTTGGATGAAATCCAATTTGACGTTCCTTTGGCAGGGGAGACAGGATTTGAACCCGCAACCTACGGTTTTGGAGACCGTTGCTCTACCGTTGAGCCACTCCCCTTCGATTTGTGACGTGTAATGATATCGATGCTGTGCCAGTTTGATAGGTCCAATCAACGGCGTTTATGATAACAGAGTTTTGAAAGATATGTCAATCGTAATAGAAATCATTATTCAGCGATTCATTATTCATTATTCAGAATTCAGTATTAGAAGCGATTCAGTATTAAAGCAATTAGAGAAATTATAGTACCTCCGATACATTTAAGGACACTAATAGTTTTGTGATATCGTGATATACTGAGTTGTCTCGATGCCTGTGAAGGTCATATTGAGTCGGCTAATTGCGGGTACATTAATTTTGCTATGAAAGGTCATAGGATTAATTGAATGCAAGTGCGTTAATAGCGTGGTGCTGCATGTCACGATACCTGTAAAGACCATAGGGTTAGTTGAATCCAATTATTTTAATCGTGTGGCATCGTATTTCACGATGACTGAGAGACCTATAAAAGGGCGGTGGGAGATTTCTGATGCATCTTCGAAGGCTTGTTTTGCTCCACTCGAATGATCTACATGGCGACTTTTTCGCGACGGAAACTCATGACAAAATGGTGGGCGGCATGAGTATGCTTTCCGGTTATGTTCAGAAGGTACGTGAGGAAGAGAAAGATCCTGTCCTCTATGTGATTTCAGGCGACATGTTACAGGGATCTATTATTGACCAAGAGTATAAGGGCATCTCAACGATTCTGATCATGAATATGCTGGCACCGGATGTCGTCACTTTGGGCAATCACGAGACAGATTATGGTTTTGCTCATCTGATGTTTTTAGAGCGTTGTGCCCGCTTTCCTATTGTTAATGCCAACTTGTACCTTAAACCGACTAAAACTAATCTATTTCGTTCTCATTACATTACGAATGCTGATGGAATTCGTCTGCTCTTTATCGGTATCATTACTGAGCTGGTCATGGATCGTAAGGAAACTTTAATCGGCACTTTTATCAGCATTGAAGATGCTGCGAAGGAAATTGAATACATCTGCAACTGTTATCGTGATGTCGATATCGATCTCACTGTAATTCTGACGCATATCGGCTTTGAAGAAGATAAAAAACTTGCTGCACTTCTGCCTAAGGAAATTGGCGTTGACCTGATCATTGGCGGACACAGCCATACGATGTTGGAAGAGCCTGAAGAGGTCAACGATATATTGATAACACAAGTCGGCTCAGGATCAGATTATATCGGGCGTTACGACCTCATCATCAATATGGATACCAATTCTGTCCACGACTATACGTGGGAGGCTATCCCTATAGATGACTCGCACTGCCCTATCGATCCAGTGATGGATGAACTTCTAAATGATTACCAAAGTGAGATTGACGGCAAATATAATACAGTGCTCTGTCGCTTCCCTCACCCTCTGGAGCATGCGACACGTTTTCGTGAGACTGAGCTCGGAAGCGTCTTGGCCGATATCTTCAAATACCAGCTCGGAGTCGATATCGCTTTTATCGCGTCCGGATCCATTAGAAAACAAGAGCTAGGGCCGCTAGTCACACTTACTGACTTGATGGAGACATTTCCATACGACGAGCCAGTAATCAGTTTTTCGGTGACGGGTAAAATGTTGGAAGATATGATTGCACACCTCATGCACACTTTATTTCATGAAGATGGCCATGAATTCTATCAATGGAATGCTGAGTTGCGTGCTGACATTCTCGAAGACGGGAGTGTCGCTAATATTACATATCTCGGGGAGCCTTTAGAGGCGGAAAAATCGTACAGAGTATCCATGCAACAATACCATTACGGCAACATTGCCAATACGTTCGGGCTTACGCATGACGAGATTGAGAATGCAGGGCGCGTCCGTGTTGTGAGCACGTCAACACAAGACAATGTCGTTGAATATTTCAAAACACACACGATGCTGAAACCTTTTCATTGTGACGGCAGAATCCATTTGAGAAAACCGTTACTTGAAGAGACAAAGTGAACGATCACGTTATTTGAAGAACATATATGAAAAGTATTATTTCGATCAGCAATCCGGCTCAATTTCTTTCCTCGCTATCCGACAAACGTATCGCTGTCATTGGTGCCGGTATTAGTAACCGTCCGCTGATTCGCTGGCTCTGGCCGCATAATCAGAACATCACTGTATTCGACATGATGCGAGAGGACGACGCACGCCTTTTTGCCATTCAAGATTACTTAAAAAAATCGGACTGCCATCCCAATTGGTCGGTGAGTCCTACCTACCTAGATCGCCTTCACGATTTTGATATTATTTTCCGTACACCGAGAATGCGACCAGATTTGCCTGAACTCGTCCGAGAACGTGAGCGAGGCGCCTACATCACATCGGAAATCGAACTTTTCATTCAATTATGCCCTGCGCCGATTTACGCTGTCACGGGAAGTGACGGCAAAACGACGGTCACGACATTAATCAGCAGGATGCTCCAATCTGCCGGATACCGCGTTTTTACTGGCGGCAACATCGGCACACCTCTCCTTGATCAAGTTGAGCGCATCGACGCATCCGACCGCGTTG
>JAAZKK010000053.1 GCA_012799825.1 Clostridiaceae bacterium
CAAAAGATCCTGAGAGATCTTTTTATCTTCATTTTTTCCATGCGATTTTTCGCAAAAAGACGGCATAAATTGACTGCGATGGCATGACAAAATACTAATAGCTGATTTGTTCAGCGAGCCCTAATTATACACATTTGTCAAATGTCATTATAAAGCCAAGTCATTTCGACTGGATGCCATTCTACACCGGAGCAACAAACCCAAATTGTTGACGGTAATTCCCTTTACGTAATCTTACGCAATTTCCGACAAGAGATACCTTGTAGTGACAGATCAGCAGGATTCAAGGGAACGCATAACACCCGCTTCGTAGCGCTCACAGCGCTGAACACACCGAAAAATGTGTCAATGCAAATTGTATATCCGAAGCGCCAGAGTGCCCGCGCAGGATGCTCATGGACACCCACAACAGCCGTTCCGGCGATGTCAACTTGCCGCAATCAACCGCCGGAACGTACTACTATCAATAACCCAGCTCTATCACAATAACTGTCTTGCCTATAGAATAATTAATACTTCTTCGGGTTAGATTAAACACTGTAACTCATTATTTAATGCCAAATTCTGAATGTTATTAAGACAGAAACTATAAACACGGTAATAAGTATCATAGGTAGCTGCGCCAATATGAGGCATTGTAATCAAATTACGAACTGTTCGACCAAATGGTTCGTCCGCAGGATGAAAAACATCTAAAGCCGCGCCATGTATTATTTTGTTGTTCAATGCCTCGATTAGATCCTCGACAACAAGGAGTTGACTTCTCGATGTGTTGATCAAGACGGCATTGTCCTTCATCATGGCAAACTCTTTTTTGCCAATCATTCCGCGGGTGCTGTCTAACAAAGGTACGTGCAAACTAACCACATCGGATCTTTGCAGCAATTCTTCTCTAGAGACGTAGGAACAACCATATTTTTCTTCTGTATCTTGATCCATGCGAACAACATCATTATACAGAATCTCTACATCAAATCCTTTCAGACGTTTCATTACCTCTTTGCCGATGGTACCGGCACCAATAATGCCGACCGTCTTTTTGTATAAATCAAAACTATCATGACGGTAGGTCCAGGTATGCCATTCACCCTTTCGAGTCAATTCATCAAGCGTAGTTAAATGCCGATACAACGCAAGAATAAACAGTATTGTAAGCTCCGCAACTCCCTGTGAGTTAATACCTACACAAACTGAAATCGGGATATTCTTCTGCTTCGCATAAGCCACGTCTACCATGTCCAACCCTATGCCTGTACGCTGAATGAGTTTTAGATGTTTAGCGCGTTCTATTACTTCTTTTGTGCACTTGTACGTGGTAACTATTAAGCATTCGGCATCTTCAATACATCCTTGTTTACCCACATTGGGTTCAAGAAAACGAAGATCTACTTCAGGCGGACACATGCTGATGATCATTTGTTCCATCGGCTCACTTAGCTTATCTAAATAAAGCGTATAAACTTTGCTCATTATTCTTGACTCTTACCCTTCTTTTACTTCCTTTGTCTGAAGATGGTGGTAACCTGTTCTGCTTCTTGCATCCCTCAAACTAACACCATTTTCGATTGCATTAAAAATAACTGCTTCTTTTTCTTCGATATCTTGCGCTATTTTCAAGACTTCCTCTGCCCGCTCTAAGGGAATCGCTAGAGCACCGGAATCATCGCCGAAAATAACATCACCCGGATTAACTTTAATTCCCGATATTGACACCGGTCCATTTATCTCAGCAACTTCAACTCTATCCTTACCCGTTACAAAATAATGATCCTTTGTAAACATGGGGTAATCCACGCCGCGTACAGCTTTCACATCTCTACAAACACCATCTATGACTGTCCCGGCGACCCCTCTGATGACGGCATATTTGGCCATGATATCACCCCAAACAGTGCAATAGTCACGCCCACCATTGTCGAGCACACAGACCATTCCGGGTTCAACATCATCTAAGAAGTCTCCGACAGTGCCTTTGACCTGACCGCAGGGGACGTAACGCACGGTGAAAGCCTGCCCGCACATTATTTTTCCGGGCGTTATAGGCTTAATCTTGTAAAAAGCACACGGCACACCTATCCTGTCCATTGCATCAGAAATACAACCCGTATCCAATTTTTTAAACTGATCGATCACCGTTTTATCAAGTTTTCTAAATTTCATTTTTTTCCTCATTTATCTAGCCAATTCAGCTGCGTCATACCTTTGCTATTTGAGCATATTTTCGTAATTGTACTTTACATCAACAGCCTTCATAGACATGCCTGCTTTTAGATCGGCAATCATCTGTGTTTCTTTTTCATAGAGTTCCTCTGCCTTCAGAACTACATCCTCAAGTCTCTCCTGAGGGATAATAACTACGCCAGAAATATCCGCCACAACAACATCTCCCGGACGTACCTGAACACCTTGAAAAGATATCATCGTGTTTGTTGATGCCTCCATCACGCGACCTCTTGCCGTAATGCAGATCGTAGCCTTTGCATACACCGGAAAATCAAGTTCGATGCATTCATCTAAGTCACGGCAACAGCCATCAATGACTACACCCGAAACACCTTTAAACTTGGCACCTGTGCTCAATACGCCACCCCAGCAGTTAACGTCTTCACGTCCGCCATTATCAATGACGATTACGTCACCTTCTTTTGCAGACTCAATAGCGGTGACGCCCATGTGGGTCGTTGATTTTGTCAAACCGGCAGCAACAACCTTCATAGTGACTGCTTCGCCTATGATCTTACGGCAACCTTCATACATTTTGTTAATGCCGCGCGTAGCCCCCTTGAGACCTAGTGCATCCAAAGCATCGGCGATATTTGTTGTTGAAAGCACATCCAGCCTATTGCGCAACTCTTTCGTCAAAATTGTCATAATAATCTCTCCTTTCAATACAGCCTTCATTTGTTTTTACCCGTTTGAAACACTGAAACCATCTGTTGTACCAACCGATAAACTGACTGAAAAACCGTTTTCCTTAAGACGAACTCCTTGTCATACTGACTCCCATCGTAGATTCTCCACTGTAAGCGGGCCAATTTGGCAATTAATTGATAAATTCAGGCTCGCGTTCTCCCGGTGGAGTGTTTCTGCTTTTTGTCACTGCAACACGGCCATCAATGATGACGTATGTAACAGCGGGGAGATCGCCTGCCTCTAATGCCTCTAAAGCAGTACTAGCAACAGAGCCAATCGGTGCATCAAGAAAAACGAGGTCTGCTTCACGACCAGGTTCCAATATACCTGTATTTAACCCAAAATATCGAGCGGTGTTACCCGTTGCCATGGCAACGGCAATCTCAGGCTTAACACCGCCAACACTACTGATATAGGAAATGTTACGTAAAATTCCAAGAGGAATCATTCCTGACCCGGAAGGAGCATCGTTTCCGAGAATAACACGGTCTTCTGCAGAGCGTGTGCGAATTTCCTCAAGAATATGAAGCGCTGTCTTATAATTCCCGCATTGTACAATTTCAATCGCGCAATCTGATTCATCGATAATACGTGTGATCTCTTGTGTTGAGACAGATGTAGGACCTCCATTGCAGTGAGAAGCTACAGTAGGGTTGACTTTAATCACATCATCCGCAGATACGGGACTAGATCCGGGAAGAGAAGTTCCGCCGACATGCATCGCAACTTTAAAACCGTGCTTCTTTGCAATTTCCACCAAAGGGGCAGCGTCGTCAGCCGACTTGACTGTACCGAGACCAACTTCACCAACGAGCCAAACGCCTGCCTCTTTCATTTCTATAAAATCTTTTTCTTCGAGTCCCTGCTCCAAAATAACCGCCCCGGCATGAACCTTAGCGCCTAGAGGAGATTTATTACGGAAGCTTTTGGAAAGAAAAATTGACTGAGCCTTTACCCCCGCGACATCAGTGGGACGACCCGGGAAATGAGGTTCGCCGGCTGAAATGAGGGTCGTAACACCTCCGTGAATCTCACTTTCTAAAAAGTTCGCTGTTTGTTGACGAAACGTATAATCTCCGGCGCAAGGGTGGCAATGCGAATCAATCAGGCCGGGCGCTACAGTAATGCCCTTTGCATCAATAACTTTGGCTTGTGGATATTTCTCCAACAGTTCATCTCCGCCCAACTGCTCGATCACACCATTTCGAATAGCAATCGCAGTGTGATTTAAGATAGGTTGCTTGACATCGCCACTAACTAGAGTGCCAATATTAATAATAATCAGATCCTTCATATCTTCCTCGATTCATAGAATAATATATTCACTAATTTACACCGTCTTGCCCTATGGCATCCTTGTACTCCAACCCTCCAACACGTGACAGAGGACGTCCTCCTGTTGTCAAACTGAGTACTATCATGATTTCATTAGCACGAGGAGCATCCTGCACGAAAACCTCCATTCCATCATAGTGGGAGCGTATTTTCATCGCCTTGTAATGATGCAGGGGAACATCAATTGTACATCCTGCAGGAGCGACCTTCTCGGCAGAGGGAACAATAGATTTAGATAGAGGCAAAATTTCACGAATACTGTCATCAAAACCTTGGTGTAGCAGCGCGGCGCCATGCTCCATCTCGCCGTTTAGACCCGTTACGACAGCTTTCCCGTAACTTTGAACATCCTCAGGAGATATTCTTAACGCTCGAAGAGCATTTTCCATTAACAAACGACCTAATTGCTTGCCTAAAACCCCATAAGTTGACAGATCTTGTTCTTCTTCACCAATAAACGGATTTTCAATAATTGCGATGGCAGCACACTTAAGCAGAGGAACAGCCAGATGTTTACCATTTTCAATCCGTAATTCATCAATAATGATATTTTCTTTTCGAATAATTGGTTCCATATCATGCTCCTTCCCTAATCCATACCATTCCATGTTTTGATCTCTTCAATCTTTAAACTGCTGATTCGCGCTCGTGCCCTAGGGCCGGAAGAAAAAGCAACAACTGCCATTATTTCATCCGTGCGCGGCGCATCCAGCACCCGAACGGTTATAGCATCATAGTGAGAGCGGATGAGCATTGCGTCTTTGTAGAGCAACGGAACATCCATAGTGCAACCGGCAGCTGCCACTTTTTTCACGGATGGAATAATGGCCTTTCCCGCTCCAAGATATTTACGCATCGGCGCACCAAGGCGCGGATGCAAAGTAGCCGCTGCGTGCTCATACTCGCCATCTAAGCCAACCGCACAACCCTTGCCGAAACTGTGAACTTCCTCTGCTGAAATACCCATTGCTTTGACAGCCATATCTGTAAGATAATGGCCAAGGTAAGTACCATACTCCATGAGTTCAGATAGATCTTCAGAATATACTCCTGCATAGGGATTCTTAAACACTGCAGCTACCGCACATTTAATAAGAGGAACGTCTAACGCGACACCACCCTCGGTGCGTATAACCTCTTTAAACGTAACTAGCTTACGGATATCCGGTTTAATCGCCATCTCTTTCTCCTTTCATTACTCAAATGGAGTGAGAACTGTCTCCATTGCGTGGTCTCTTCTTTTCTCAAACTCTTGACCCCGTCTCCAGCGCTTTCTTTAAGGACATATGACGCTTTATTGACGTGTTCGTTATCGTTATAAAGATTCTTAAATTACGTAAAAATAACTCGTTCACAAGCGCTGACGTACAATCCACTCATTTAAAAAAACTTTTACTGTACACTTTACGCAACGGTCGTTTTTGAAGACCCTCTTTATAATGATCTTCCAAAACGACGGTTCCGTTATTGCGAACTAGCTGGCAAGCCATCGCAAAAGTGTTATCACCGCCTACAACCTCGAATACCGGCTTCCCTCGCCTTTCGCAAACCCGGGTTAGGCCTCTCCACAAAAGTCAACAAGCCGGTTTTCCCATACAATCGCTTTATTTGTCTACAAAAAACCTCCTCTCTCATCTCTCATTATTATTATAATTATACATCAACTTTAACACCAACAGTTAAAGTACTACTCGGCAACATAGTATAAATATGTTCCATTTAGACAAAAAATCTAGAAAAGATTTCCTGCTTCATCGAAAACCAAATCGTACGGGTCACTGATAATATCGATGTCCGGGCGATCTCTCGCATCGTCTAGAAGCGTTTGTGATATCTCTATTTCATCAAGATGCAGGGTGTCTGATAACCGTATCAGTCGAATCTTCTCTTTATTAAATCCAGGCGCTGTTTTTATCGCACACTGAATAGCCAATTTATGATTGCTCATCACAACCGGTATACGAGCCGCTTGCGGCATGGCTGCAGTAAAACAATTAAAATACGTTGCCTCAAAATCAATTTTGTCAACCAGCTGTCGTGTCGTAATATCTGCGACACCTATCCCCGTTCCGTTTCCATGTGTTTCAGGCGTCAAATCTAAAACAACTAATTTGCTCGGTCTCGGGGGGCCCGTAGCATAAATGCTCACGAAACTACCCGTTACGTGTGGATCCATACCCAATCCGCTAATATTTTTTCCCATTCGATCTACAACCAGAACATCAACATTTGAAAAAAGTATACTTGCCATTAAACTTTTCGATTTCTTTAAAAGAATTGGCTCCTGTTCCAAGATCTCCTCCGGTGGCAGAGGGACAATATCACACGTTTGATTATATGCATTCTCTATAAGAGCTAAACCAAAAAGAATCTTTGCATGCTTCAATACAGCTTTTCCAAATTTGTTAACATTCTCCGCCATTCTCCCGTGCCCATCCTGATGACAGATATCCGCACCTTCTCGTTTTCCAAGACCAATTGCCATCATTTTCATCAGTCCGCTTTCGTAGGATCCTGTAAATGACGTATGAGCCTTCACTCGATTAATGAGCACAATTCCGTCCGCTTCCGCCGCATTTGCATCGAGATATACAGGTTGGCCATCTTCTGTCACGCCGATCTTAGAAACACGCATTGAAGAGAAAATTGGGCAACCCATATTTTCCGAGGTAATGCCAAGGCTTTCCAGGACTTGTCGTTGTCCTTCTGCATTCGCTCCTCCGTGACTTCCCATGGCAGGAACAATAAAAGGAGCGGCACCTGTAAGAGAAATCTCTTCGACAACAATACGGGTTATTTGCGCAATATTTGCGATGCCTCTGCTACCAGCTGTTATCGCAACGCGCATACCGGGATACAAAGAATTCAAAAGACCGCTTTCACGCAACACCTTCCTGACAGTATCAGGCAAATTCAAGATACGATTATCATCGAAATATTGCCTTACTTTTACCATTTTAGGTATTGGTGTATTCTCTAAAAATGTTGCAACCTTTTCCATATTATCCTTAATGCAACAACAATAATGCAAATAATAATTGTGTACTTCACCTGTAAAATATCCGCAGCTGCTTTTTCTGCTTCATGTTCCGTTCTTAAAAAACGGAAACAATGGATGAGATGCAGGTTTGGCGTTTAATCATCAAGATAATGACACTCTATATCGACATATTGTTGGCAGAGTTTACTTCATCACACCTGTATGACAAAACTACTGCGGTAAACACCGCCAACAATAAGACAGCTTTTGGCACTTTATGCAAGCTGATCAAAAATGCAACGGTCTGACCAATCTATTGATCTAACACAACGATATCAAGTTCTTTTGCTATTTCGTACGCTCTCTCCAGACTAGGCTCCGCATTGCGCAAAACAAGTCGAGCACCCCCTCTGTTCAATGAATCCACCATAGAATTCCCCTCAGACGCATAGATCGTGACACGTTGAACAGAAGGTTCATAGACTTCCACTATTTCGACCTCTATTCCTTGTTTTTTCACCTTATCTATGATCTTTTTGTACGCTTCAGCGTCTTTAGTCGAGGCTCCCTCTACGGCTCCCATTAGGATACCCGGTATATTGATGGCTCGACGAGCAAAAAGTTCTGTGAAAAGTTCAATTTTAATTTTGCTGATTTTACCTTTTGACAGGAAATGAGCAATTCTTGCACAATTCGTAGGAGACCCTACGCCTTGACTGCTTCCACCAACAACCGCTTCCCCGAATGGATGTGTTATAGGATTTGCTCTGTCAGATAGCGCCCTAGCCTGTAGTGTTGCTTCTTCAATTAGCGTCTTTTGACGCTCTTTTTCTTGTTGAATTGCTTTTTCATCTACATATAAATCAACCCTTTTATCATGTCTAAAAAAGGGTTCCATATATTTAATAGTAATCGGCACAATGTGCTCTGCAGAGGCGAGATGGCATTGCTCGGCGGTCGCGATCATCACATCCACAGGAACAGTGGACGGCAGTGAAGTATACATGGCTAAATGACTGGCCAATCGACCAACAAGGATCGCTGCACCGATATGTGTTGCACATAAACCAGGCACCATGACTCTCGGAGTACAAGGAACACTCAAGGTCGGAGATAACGCGAGCACTACCGCTTTCTCAACTTGATCAGGCGTACCGGCTTCCAACTCTACAAAACCCGCAGCTACAGCAGCAGCACCGGCTCCAAAACCTTCCATATTACAGCCTGTTGTTGTTTTGCCAACTCTAAAAATACCGCCTATTTTTAAGACAACGGCCATAACACGGTCAACAAGATTTTGGTCGCTGATATTTTCCTGAACCGCTCTGATAAAGCCCGTATAGGGACAGGAGTCGCCTGTACCGGCACAAGGACGCAAGCCAACCGTATGGTTACCGACCTGTGCTGCCAGTGTATAACTGACCATTTTGTTGACAAAATCGTCATCTATAATTTTTTTACTATTTTCTTTTGTGAGATCATACCCTACTCTACCAAGCAAAAAGCTCTCGCCATCTAAGCCTACCTGTGTAGCATACATATTATGAGCAAATGCTTCTTGCATGTCGTTGACGACTTGTTCATATGATTTATCTTCAGTGTCCATTACTTCCTGCAAAATAACGGTGCCGACACTGTTATCAGTGATGTTTGCAACATCGATACACTCACCAAGTGTCATGTGTCCGTAGTTATACCCTCGATCCTTTGACGCTTCAATTATACGATTCATGAAACTCCCCTTTATTCAACGTTCATATCGATTAGTTCTTCGTAAATTTTAAGAACAGATGTAATGTCTTGAGCCCCCAAACCCTTTGCTATCGCCGATTCAAAGACCTGTGATGCCAATGTGCCCATAAACAAGGGAACCGTTTCATATGCGCCACTGTCAAGAGCTAGGCGCAAATCTTTTTGCTGAAGATTAATGGCAAAACCTCCATCAAACTTACGCGGAATGATGAAGTTTGGCAACTTGTTGTCTGTAATAAAGCTTCTTCCTGAGCTCTTGTTGATAATGTCGTACATTGTTCGAACATCCAACCCCATTTTAGTGCCCAATATTAAACCTTCAACTGTGGAAATCATATTGCAAGCCAATATATAATTATTGACGATTTTGACGGCACTGCCGCTTCCCACATCTCCCATATGGTAAATATTTTTACCGATTTGCTTTAACACCGGTAGAATCTTTTCAAAAGATGCTTTTTCGCCCCCTACCATGAACGTCAGAGTACCTTTTTCTGCGCCGCCCACGCCACCACTAACGGGGCAATCCATATATTTTATGCCTTCTTCTTCGCACCATTTGCCAAAATGAACGGAAGACTTTGGGGCGATCGTACTGACATCAGCAATAGTGGAAACTGTTAGACTATTATTGCCAGGAGTGAAAATCGATTTTAGAGTTACCTCAACGATATTGGCGTTTGGCAAACTTAAAAATAAAATCTCTGCATTTTCTGCCACCTCTCTCGCTGTCTGAAAAACGGTCATTCCCTGTTCCCGGGCAATTTCTCTTGTTCGTTCCACAAGATCATAGGCAAATACTGTGTTTTCAGGATCTTTCAACAAATTTTTTGCCATTGGCATACCCATGGCACCCAAACCGATAAAACCAATTTTCATTCTTCTTCCCTCCAGCAGCTCCGATGCTTTCCACCTGATTTTCGTAGACTCAAGTGAAAGCAGAACAATTCGTTACAAATTAATTATGTGTTTTTCTTAAAACGTCCCCTCTAACAGTGATCCCTCGCGTTGACTAATCCTCTTCCCTGCATCCCAGACGGTCAAACGTTTCTTGTCTGTTCGTTAAATCAAACAAGGATTCACCATTTCTAAGTCGTTCCATCGTCACAGCTTCGTCTCTATCTCGCTTAAGACCCGCGTATAAAACTTCCTCTGCTCGTTCGTACGGAACAACGACGACACCATCCGCGTCTCCAACAACTAAATCACCTGATCGCACATATACACCACCGCAGACAATAGGATGATTAACACTTCCAAGCACTGCTTTCGAAGTGCCTCTGATCGATATCCCAGCTGCAAAAACAGGGAGACCAAGATCAATGATCGCATTGCTATCCCTAATTGAACAATTAAGTACAAGACCTGCAATTTTTTTGGTCAGACATTCTACTGCTAAAACTTCGCCAAAAGGCCCCATGTGTTCAGCAGAACCCATGTCTACAACTATAAAATCTCCGGGTTTTGCCATGCTTATGGCTTTAATCAACATAATGTTGTCTCCCTCGTGGCATTGCACCGTGAGTGCAGTGCCAAAAGCAAACATATGGCGATCTAAAGGTTTGATCTTGGGATCTAAGGCTCCGGAACGACCCATCGCTTCATGGATGGTGGCAGAAGATAAATTAGCATACTGCTCTAAAATATTATTTTGTATGTGATACTGCGTTTTCTTTATGTGGTACATATTCGATCATCCTTCCGCTTCCTTTTGTATTCATTTTATTAATATTTTATATTTTATCACTTAACTAATATTTTATCATCATGCTAATCTATGATGACGTTGTATACAGGGCGTCGACAATTTACTCTAAAGAATCCAGCACATTAGATAATCTTTGTCAAAAACATGAACAAACTGTATAGTCTAGTATTACAGCTATTACAGCAGTTATGATATGAATAATGTCATGTAAATGAGAGCTTGATTTAACTTACGCGACAACTATTCACGGGGCTACTATAATATGAGTGGAGTCATCTAAAAAAGAGAGCCTATAGCGATGAATAAAGAATTGATAATGCAGGCATAAATTCTCTAAAAGATGGGAAGATAATATGTGGTTTTTGCCAGACGATACAACAGAACCCATAATCAACGCCAAAGAGCAGATCAACCGCACACACCTGGGATGTCATGTACGTCTTCCTGAAACGGCAATCGTCTTTTTTATGAGTAAGGGAATTGAGCACCTGTGCGATAACTACAATGCCCGGAAGTTACCAGGATTGTTCCCTCGCTTTCTGAATCGCTGTCCTATTTGGGAGATCATGGACTATCAGGTATGTTTTCTGGACGGTGGGCGCGGCGCACCGCAAGCCTGCGATACGGTAGAAACGCTTGCTGCACTTGGCGTGAATAATATCATTTCAGTAGGTTTATTCGGCGCGTTCGACCAACGGATCAACATAGGAGAAATCATAACGCCTGAGAAGGCTTTTGTTGAAGAAGGAACGTCACTACACTACTATGAGTCCATCGAATATGCCGCTCCCGACGACCACTTGTTAAAAATTGCAACAACTTTATTGAACGTAAAAACATACCCCATTGTTTCAACAGATGCAGTCTATCGTCAAACTTTTCATAAAGAAGCCATGTGGCGTAGAAAAGGCGCTGTTGGAGTTGATATGGAAACCTCTGCTGTTTTCAACATAGCCCGTTATCTTGGATTGAAATCCGTAGGACTTTTAATGGCGTCTGACATACATCCCATGAATCCCGGTGATCAAAAATGGAAATGGCACATGACAGATGGAATGAGGTTCGATCTCAGTGAAAAAAGCATTGCCATTGCACGTCAATTAAGAAAACCCTTTGCTGAAAGTTGAAAGTTTTTTGACAAGCAAAACAGCGATATGACCGCATAAAGATTTGACGTAGAACTCCGCGCGAATCGTTGTTGTTTACATTCTCATAGAGTAGGCAGGGAAGACTCCCAGTCTTATATTTGGCAGTCTCCCTGCTGAAGGATATTCATTATTTTTTTAACGTTGTTTTTAACAACGCGATCATTCAGTTGATTTTGAATCGACGATCATGCGAAGCTTTTCTTGGAACTCTTCTTGCGGCATCACGCCGATATCGTTTTGGGCGTGATCATTCGGTTGATTTTGATTCGACGATCGCGCGAAGCTTTTCTTGGAATTCCTCTTGCGGCATCACTCCTATGTCGCCTTTAGAGCGATGTCTGACGGAAACGTGTCCGTTCTCTTTTTCCTTGTCACCGACGATGAGCATGAAGGGGATTTTCTCCAGTTGCGCTTCGCGGATTTTTTTCCCGACTTTCTCGCTTCGGTCATCCACTGTAACACGATAGCCTTTCTCTTTCAGCACGCCGGCGATATCCTCAGCATAGTCGTGCACGCGATCGGTGATCGGCAGAACACGGACCTGCTCCGGAGCCATCCATGTCGGAAGCGCACCGCCGTATTTTTCAATGAGTAGCGCAAGAGTACGCTCGTAGCAGCCAATGGACGTGCGGTGAATGATATAAGGCGTTTGCATTTCGCCGTTGCTGTCCGTGTATTGCATGCCAAATTGTTCGGCAAGGAGCATATCGATTTGAATGGTGATCAACGTATCCTCTTTTCCGAAAACATTCCTAAACTGAATATCGAGTTTTGGACCGTAGAAGGCCGCTTCATCGATGCCCACCTTGTAATCAAGATCGAGACTGTCGAGAATCATTTGCATGGCGGATTCTGCTTTGTCCCACTGTTCCGCCGTTCCCTGATATTTTTTCCCCTTGTTTTCCGGATCCCATTTTGAGAACTGGTAATAGCAGTCCTCTTTGAGACCGAGCGTTTCGAGCATAAAATTTGCTAGTTCAAGACAAGCCTTGAATTCCTCTTCCAATTGATCCGGCCTAATAATCAGGTGCGCTTCTGAAATTGTAAACTGACGGACGCGAATGAGTCCGTGCATTTCCCCGCTCTCCTCGTTGCGGAACAATGTTGACGTCTCATTGAGGCGCATGGGCAAATCTTTGTAGGAGCGCTTCCGATTCAGGAAAACTTGATACTGGAAGGGGCACGTCATCGGCCTTAACGCATAACACTCCTTCGTTTCGTCGTCCGGATCGCCGATGATGAACATGCCGTCTCGGTAGTGGTCCCAGTGTCCTGATATTTTGTAAAGTTCACGTTTTGCCATATAGGGCGTCTTGGTCAGATGGTAGCCGCGCCTCTGCTCTTCATCCTCAACCCAACGCGACAGAATCTGAATGACACGTGCGCCTTTGGGAAGCAAAATCGGAAGACCTTGTCCGATGTAATCGACCGTCGTAAAATATTCCAGCTCGCGCCCCAATTTATTGTGGTCGTTCTTTAACGCCTCCTCGCGCTTCGCAAGCCATTCGTCAAGTTCGCTTTTCTTCGGGAAAGCGATACCATAAATGCGCTGAAGCATCTTATTTTTCGAATCGCCGTGCCAATAAGCGCCGGATGACGACAGAAGCTTAATGCCGTTGTGTTTAATGCGACCCGTAGAATCGAGGTGAGGACCCGCACAAAGGTCGACGAACTCTCCTTGTTGGTAAAATGAGATGTGCTCGCCTTCAGGTAGATCGTTAATGAGTTCCATCTTATACGGTTCGCCTTTTTCTTCCATCAACTGAAGCGCTTCGTCTCGCGGAAGCTCAAATCTTTCTATTGGCAGTTTTTCCTTGCAGATTTTTCCCATTTCAACTTCCAGAGCGTCAAGATCCTCGCCAGTGAAGGGCTTCTCGACATCAAAATCGTAATAAAAACCTGCTTCTATCGCCGGGCCGATTCCAAGTTTTGCCTCCGGGAAAAGTCGCTTCACGGCTTGTGCGAGCACATGGGAACAGCTGTGCCAATACGTTTTCTTGTACACTTCATTCTCAAAAGAATATTCGCTTTTTTCTTTCATAAATAGATCCCTTTCTTTTTGGGGATAAAAAAACTTCACCCCCGAATTCAGGGGTGAAGTCACAACTCCACGGTTCCACCCTGCTTGCGGAACATTACATTCCGCCGCTCGCATGCTCTGTCACGGGAGCACCCGTCCCGCTTATTTCGCGGGCAGCTCCGGAGTGGTTATGCCGGTGCGTACGCAGTCACTTCCAGCCGAGGTGCCATTCTCTGGTCCGCCGCCTTCCGGTTTCGTCTCCATCAAGGCCATTTGAAGTAATTATAATCGCGTCGATTGGCAAAATCAACTTGAATAGCGCCCGGTAACGTATGTCTCTGCACGAGCTGAATGCCAAAGTAAGTTGGACAGTGAGAGGCGCGGGACGCCCAGTTTAATCTGGCACATTGTCAGTTCCATTTTCTCTGGCATACCTCTTTCCATAATGTGTGTGTAGCGTTTCCTTTATATTTTTCTGTAACAAGAAAACGACTCCTCGGCATAGATCTCCTCCGGCAAGGAGAGAATGATAAAAAGGTCAACAGCGTGGTCTGTTGAAGAAACGTTCTGAGGTTTTCAGACTGATTTGGAAATCGCGCTCGCAGAAGGCCAGCGTCAGCTGGGAGGACTTCCAACTCCGCGGAGGGCCTTTGGTGGCCGAGATTTTCAATGTTACCTCAATTTAATGGCAGAAAAAAGTATAATAACCAGCAACAATGAGAATCATTTTTTTACATTAACTAACTTTGGTGAAATCTCTTATTCTTCCGATCACTACAAATACGTTTATATGAGCTTTTTACCTACATTTTGCAATAGAGCCGAAAGAAGACACGTATTAAGTGACTTTGCAGGTGCGATTTTGACGAGGTAAGGCATTTTATACCTTTACCCTCAAAAACAACTTTCTATTGAGTAATATCATTCATAAACTGCACCAAGCTATAAGGCAAGAGACTGAGAATAGCCGCTGAGGATTGTCAACAAATATTTAATAAAATATCATTGACAAAGAAAGAAATGTATAGTATTCTTCACTTGTGATAAAAAATCAGAAATCAATTATTTAACAGTTACCTTGTGTGTGCAAATACTACGCAACGATGTTGGGAGGATTTGGCATGATAGAGTATGCGAAAATAAAAGCCGCGGCGGTTCAGGCTGCACCAGTCTATTTAGATCTCGATAGGTCCGTGGAGAAAGCTTGCTCACTTATTAAAGAAGCCGCAGCAAAGGGAGCTGATTTAATTGGGTTTCCGGATTCATTTTTGTGCGGGTATCCATGGTGGCTACGCAGAGTTGGATTAAGGCATGACTATTATGCACGAGTGTATGAAAATGCTGTGACTGTGCCAAGTGAAGCTCTGGCTGAAATCAGCAAGTGTGCAAGGGAAAACAAGATTTATGTATGCATTCCAGCAACAGAATTAGAGATTGTCACGCTGTTTCTGACTCAGTTCTGGTTTGACGACAAGGGAAATATGCTTGGAAAGCATCGTAAGCTTAAACCAGATCCACTTGAAAGAAGCGTTTGGTGCGATGGTGATGGAAGCACTATGGAGGTATTTGATACTCCAATAGGACGTTTGGGAGGACTGCTCTCCAGCGAGCATTTGAATCCTATGGAGCTTGCAACTTTGGCAGCACAGGGAGAACAAGTGCATATTGCTTCTTGGACGGTGGCTCCAAATGTAAGAAGAAGCATGGAAAGCCGAAATGTTGTAGAAACAGCTTCCGTTTTTACTAGTGTGAGCAATCAGTGTTATACCGTTTCTTCAACTCAGATTATTACGCAGGAAATGTTGGATATCTGCTTTGACAATGACCCGAATCTTACCAAGTTACTGCCAACAAGTAAAGACCCTGCGGGTCTTCTCGGATCAGGCTATGCCAACATATATGATATGGACGGCTATCCTCTGTGCGAAAATCTCCCACATGATCAAGAAGGTATTCTCATTGCTGAACTTGATTTAAACAAACTCAAACAAACAAAGATGACACTTGATACCACAGGGCACTACGCAAAAGGCCGGTGCCTGTATATCACCTGTGACCGCACGCCCGCAAAAGCTGTTCACTTTATTGGAGGAAAATCAAATAATAGCATCTCATACTCTGCTTTGCAGAGCGAAAAGGGAGGTGACCAACAATGATAATTACAAAATATAAAGTCGCTGGAGTGCAGGCTGGGCCGGTATATATGGATCTTAAACGTTCAGTAGATAAGGCCTGTGGATATATAAGGGAGGCGGCGCATAAAGGTGCCATGCTTATAGCTTTTCCCGAATCATTTCTTCCTGGATTTCCACAATATATCGGAATTTATAATACAGATGAACTATTCCACTTCCGTCGCTTAATGTATGACAATGCGTTGGAAATCGGTAGCAGTGAGTTCAAACAACTAAGCCGCACTGCCAGAGAAAATGGAATATACGTCTGCATCTCTGCGAATGAACGAGAAAACAACTGTATATATCTTTCACAAATGTGGTTTGATGATGAAGGAAATTTTATGGGGAAATGTCGTAAGATGAAAGGCACCACCAAAGAAAAATTAGCATGGTCAGACGGAGATGGAAGCGTAGTACGTGTTTTTGACACTAAAATAGGAAAGCTCGGCGGAATACAATGCGGTAATCACAATGTTCATGTAAACGTCGCAGCACTTTGCGCTATGGGTATCCAAGTTCATGTCGCCTCATGGCCATCTAGCAATTACGATAATCCTGGTTACGATAACTATCGATTCTATGCAAATTCAACAAAATACGTTTCAATATGTAACAGGACTTTCACCATAATGGCCAATCAAGTGCTTAACGATACCTTTGCCGAGGTGCTCAGTTTAGGTGATGAGGAGCTGAAAAAGCGGATACCCGAAATCATGGAACCAGGCCGCCCCGAAATATACGGTGGTGGCTTCTCTGCTGTATACAATCCTTACGGAGAGGTAATAAGCAATACACTTGCTCCTAATGAAGAAGGACTTGTAATTGCTGATATTGATCTTGATGATACGATAAATGGCAAGCTCGAATGGGATTATATGGGGCAGAACGGTTCGCCAGAGGTGCTTTCAATAACGATTGACCAAACGCATTATACATCTGCTAATTTTATAGGCAAATCATCGAAGAGTAGCATCAGTTATGATGAAATACAATTCGATTCAGTTAAATAAGTTATATTTAAAAAAGCATAAAATGGTAAGCAACGGAGGACAACATGAGTATATTTGAGCTTAAAGATGGAAACCAGTACGGGTTAATTGACATGGAAACCGGTTATGATATAGGGAAAAAAGTAATTGTACCTGGAACAGAAACCTATATTCGAGAAGATAACGGAAAGGCTATAAAGGGTTGCTTATGCAAAAATATATATGACCTTGAAGGCATAAGTATGGTGATCGTCACCATAGAACCATCCGTTTCAAGTCCCGCCTCAGATTTTATCTCTCACACAAATCATGAAGAAATCGCTCTTGTACTTGAGGGGAATGGGTTGATTGAATATCCGGATGGCGTCAGCAAAGAGATAAAGCTCGACGACTGCTTTTACCTGCAAGCCGGACAGCCGCATCGTATAGTAAACAATTCTGAAAACATTTTAAAGCTGTGCGTAATCTACTCTGGTCATATCAGAAACGTTGAACGTACGAAGTATAAAAAGGGTGGCGCCTTAGACAAAATGAAAGGATATCAAAATAAAAATCTTTCTGAGGCAGTTCAGAAGATCGCACCTGGATTTACCGGAAACAAAGGCGATGAAGGTCATTATACAGCAATTATATTTGAAGGTTCAAATATTTGCTTCCTTTATGCAGTTATGTGCAAAGATAATTCCTCGCCAATGGAGGATTTTGTCTCTCACCCGATGGTAGATGAGCTTGAATTTGCCATTAGCGGTCAAGGGTTGGTTATTTTCCCTGACAGAGTTTTTCGTCTTCGTCCAGGCATTATGCGCCACAATCCACCTGAGCAGCCCTCCAAATCATGGAATAATCATGATGAAGATCTACGATTAGCAGTTTTCTATTCCACAGGAAAGATTGCTGATGTATATCGTACTCACAAGAGAGCTCGTGTGTTTGATGTACTTAACTAAAAGAATGGTATTTATTTTTATTAGGGTGTGCAATTTTCACCCTTTAAAGGGGAAATAATTATGGGCATGACACTGACTGAAAAGATACTCGCCAGAGGTGCCGGAATAAGCAGTGTCAGCGCTGGCAAAATTGTAACAGCCAAAATTAATCGTTCTGTAATACAAGATGCCCTTGGACCTATTGTATATAGGAAATTTCGTAAATTAAATACTAATATTTGGGATACAAATAAAATCAGTTTGGTGATAGATCATTTTTGTCTACCCGGTAGTATTGAAAACGCGATGATAATAGATGAGACAAAGCGTTTTTCAAATGATTTTGGGATATCCGATTTTTACGACATGCAAGGAGTATCACATCAAATTATAATAGAAAATGGTAGAATTCTGCCCGGTGAAATTGCTGTTGGCACTGATTCCCACACCTGTACATATGGCGCTTTAGGCGCCTTTGCAACAGGAATTGGATCTACAGAAATGTGCTCTGTGCTTGCTACAGGTGAGCTTTGGTTCAAGGTTCCAAAAACTATTAAAGTAACAGTTACTGGAAAGCTGGCAAATAGAGTAATGTCAAAAGATATAATGCTTCGGCTGCTTGGTATTATAGGCGCAAACGGTGCAACATATAAGTCGCTGGAATTTACGGGTGACACAATTTCAGAGCTTTCGATGTCTTCTCGTTTTACCCTGTGTAATATGGCAATTGAATCTGGAGCAAAAAACGGAATAATCGCTCCTGATGAAAAGACAGAAGAATTTTTAGGACAGCCAATAAACATGATCAGCAGTGACCAAGACGCTGAATACGAACAGGAAATTGTTATTGATGCATCTATACTTGACCCGCAAGTAGCCGTACCATTTAGTCCCGCAAATTCTATTTCAATAAAAGAAGTTGAAGGAATCAAGCTGGACCAAGTTATAATTGGCTCCTGCACAAACGGCAGAAGTGAAGATATCAAGATCGCAACCGAAATCATAGGCGGAAAAAAAATACCACCAAACTTAAGATGTTTTATTGTACCAGCTTCAAACAAGGTATTTGCCGAAACGTCAAGACTGGGGTACCTTGCAATTCTAGCAGAAGCGGGATGCATTATTGTAAACCCTGGTTGCGGAGGTTGCGGCATACAAATGCCTCTTCTTGAAGGTGAAACTTGCCTTGGAACTCATAACCGCAATTTTCGGGGCAGAATGGGCAGTCCAGATTCAAAGGTATATTTATCATCACCAGCAACTGCGGCAGCAAGTGCTCTTTGCGGTAAAATTTCTGATCCGCGTGGTTTTAGCAAGTTTGATGATAAAAGTGTGGAAAAGAATAATGGAACTGATTAGAGGAAAGGTATTGGTTTCACTGGGTGATCATATTGATACCGACTTAATTAGCCCAGGAAAATTCTTAACTTCGTATGAACCAGAATATCTTGGGTCAATTTGTCTTTGTGAATATGCTCCTGATTTTCGAGAAAAGGTTCGCGCAGGCGGGCTTCTGATTGCAGGGAAAAATTTTGGGTGTGGTTCTAGTCGTGAAACAGCTCCGATAGCGCTTCAAGCGGCAGGCGTACGAGCTGTAATAGCGGAGGAATTCGCAAGAATTTTTTATAGGAACGCAATTAATGTTGGGTTGCCGTGCATTGAATGTCCGGACACATTAAAATCAATATCCGTAGGTGATGAAGTTGAGGTTGATCTTGCAAAGGGTATTGTTGTTAATATAACCAAAAGTATGCATATTGTCGGGGAACCAGCTTCTGAAAAACTTATTGAGATATTAGAAGGAGGTGGTTTGATGGCAAACCTAAAAAGTCGGCTTCTGAGCACGAGATAATGACAATATATTTGGCGCACTACATAGACATAAAATATAGAGGAATGATTTATGAGCTATCAGCAAACTATGTTTGATAAAATTTGGGAAATGCATCTAATTAAAAAGCTTGAAGATCAAAATGACCTAATTGCGATAGACCGTATTTTTATTCATGATGTGTGTGGAGCGTTTGTTTTTAAAATGTTAGATGAAGCAAAGACTGTAGTTGCTGACAACACTAGAATATACGCCACACCAGACCATACTCCAGCTACTGTAATGGGAAGAACGGGAGAAACTTCAAAGACAGGCAAGAGAATAATGCCAATATTTACTGAAGGGTGTAAAAAATATAAAATCCGTCTGTTTGATTTAGATGACCCTCGTCAAGGTATTGTTCACATTGTTTGTCCCGAGATTGGCCTATCTCTTCCTGGTATGACTATTGCCTGCGGTGATAGCCACACATGCACTCATGGCGCATTGGGTACTCTGTCGATAGGCTTAGGTACAACCCAGCTTTATCATGCAATGACGACGTCGTGTATTATTGCTAAAAAACCAAAAACGATGCGTATCAGACTTGAGGGGAAACGTAGACCGGAAATTTCGGCTATGGATATCATACTTTTTGTATTATCAAAGCTCGGAATAGAGGTCGCTGTTGGATATGCTGTTGAATTCTCAGGATCAGTGGTTCGTGAGATGTCTATGGAAGATCGCTTTACATTATGTAATTTTTCAGTTGAGATGGGAGCTGAATACGGACTGATTTCTCCAGATGAAAAGACGATAGATTATATTCAAGGCAGGGAATTCGCTCCACAGGGTGAGGACATGGATAAATTAATTGCCCATTGTCATGAAATTGCAAGCGATAAGTATAGTGTTTACGATAAGGATATCGTTATAGATATCACAAACATAGAGAGGCAGATAAGCTGGGGCATAAATACCGGACAAGTAATTGGTATATCAGGTACTATTCCTGATGCTAAAGATCAAAAAAGTGATAAAGATAAAGATAGCTTTTTGGAAGCATGTTCTTACATGGATCTAAAACCAGGTCAAAATATAAGGAGGCTGAAAGTAGACCATGTATTTATCGGATCTTGCGCAAATGGAAGGTTGTCTAATCTTGTAACTGCAGCAGACGCAATAAAAGGTAGAAAGGTTGCACGAGGCGTCAAAGCTGTAGTTGTGCCAGGTTCTATGTTGATTAAACAAGCTGCAGAGACAATGGGTCTTGACAAGATATTTTCTAACGCTGGGTTCATATGGGGGATGCCGGGTTGTAGCTATTGCACTTGTAGCAATGACGAGCATGTTGCATCTGGATCTCGTTGTGTTTCAACGACAAATAGAAACTTTATTGGGAGACAAGGTGTCAATGTCCGCACGCATCTTGCAAGCCCATTAACCGCCGTTTTGACAGCCTTGAGTGGCAGTATTGAATAAAATAGGACACTATATATGAAAAAATGGATTGAACTGAAAAGCATAGCAGTACCATGGACAATGCCCAATGTCGATACAGGTAGCATTATTACAATGGAACGCTTGTTGCTTAATCCAGACAATCTTGATAAATATGCATTTGAACCATTCCGCTATATCGACGGCGATGGAGACAAGGGTGAACTTAATATGGAATTTCCGTTAAACAAACCACAGTTTCGCGGTGCAAAAATAATGATTGTCGGCGAAAATTTTGGATGTGGAAGTTCAAGGGAATCCGCTCCGGAGGCAATATCAAAAATGAATTTTCGTTGCCTTATTGGAAACAGTTTCGGTAGTATTTTTGAAAAAAACTGTTATCAAAAAGGAATTTTACCAATTAAACTTCATCTTGATATGATTAAAAGGTTATCTGAGCTAGCGAACAACTTGGGTAAGTTTACTGTTGATCTAAAAAAATCCATCATCATTACTCCGGATAATCAAGTAATCGATTTTCATATAGACAAAATTCAGCAAAAATATCTAATTGAGGGAAAAGACATTATCGATGAGACTCTATCGCATATCGAGAGTATAGAACACTATATTAAGAACGACAGGATCAATAGGCCTTGGATTTACAGCACAAAATGATTTAAACCCTCTTCAATACATATTCAAAATAAAGGTTTCTATTAAATATATACAAAATATTGTCCCTATATCATGACCGTGAGGTCAGGATAATAAATATTATAAGGAGGAAAATTTTTATGAAGAGATCTGTATGCCTATTCTTGATTGTAGTCCTGGTTGTAACTATAAGTGCTTGCGGTCCAAAAACAAATCAAGAAAATAACTCTAAAGTTACTGATGGAGTCGAAGAGATTACCGCAGAAAGCTATGATTTTCCGGATTTTTATTTAAAGGACCCTGGCGAATATTTCAAGGGAGTTCTTATGAAGAACGATATGATCTCGCGCGCGAATATTGAAAAGGGCCTTCCAGATCTAGGAACAATCAAAAAGGACATTACTGTTGGTTTTGTCACAAACTCAATGGAAAATGCGTATTTTATTCTTGTAGAAAAGACTTGCCGAGAAATTATAGAAAGTTATGGTTATACTTTTAAGACAGTTGTCTATAATTTTGAAGTAAGCAAGATGGTAGCTGCTATTGAAGACTATATTACAATGGGAGTTGACTGCATACTGCTAGATCCATCTGATATGGCGTCAGCAACCGTTGCAGTAGAAAAGGCAGCCGAAGCAGGCATTCCCACTATCGCGATTGGACAGCCTGTGCCTTCTGACTCTGCAATCGTCACTTCAATATATCCAGCATTTTTTGACATCGCCTATGAGATTGCGTACAAAATGACAAAAGAAAAGTTTTCAGATCTAGATCAGGAAATGATTATATGTAATATTATGGCAGCTTCTACTTGGCATACATGGGGCGTAGCATATATGGCGGGAGCATATTCGGCAAGGATGGAAATGGCTGGTTCACCGGTTGAAAAGCTTGATTCGGTTTTAACTTGTTATGACTATTACAACACTTTTTTCAGCAAAGGCAAGGTAGAAATTCCAGAAGCCAATATGCGTTTCCCAGCATACTATACAGACGCCGGGTGGACACAAACTGGCGGTATGGCAGGAGCCGAAGCTATGATATCAGCAGCACCTGATTTGAATTGCATTTTTTCTGTACCGAATGATTTTATGGCAGCTGGAGCAATTCAGGCGCTTGAAAACAACGGTTATAAACCTGGAGAAGATGTAATTATTATTGCATCCAATGACGGCTCGACACAAGGCATTGAGTTAATAAGGGATGGAAAACTTTACGCGACTGATAACGTCGCTCCAGAATTAATGGCAAGATCTGCATGTGAACTGATTCATGCAATTTTTGAAGAAGGTTACGATGCAAACGATCTTTGTGCGCAAACTTTGCTTGAACCTGATATTATTACAAAAGAAAATTGGGAAATGTATTATGATTCGACTAAAGATTTTGCAGTTACACCGGCTGATAAAAAGGTAACTTTCAAGACGACCCAACAAGTTTTTAAAGAGTTCCTCGAGAAAAGAAGTAATTGAATATAGCCCTATAATCAGGAGGGGGTGTCTCAAAAGAGGCGCCCTCTTTTTGAGGTTAGGAAATAAAATAAGACAATATGTAGTGACCCCACAATTGTAAGGACGCGGATTTATCCGTAGTCTGGATTGTGAAAACAAAAACGGCGGCATGACCGCATACAATGAAGGTCACTACAATGAAAAGAATAATTTATGTTGGCATGGATGTCCACCTTACAAGTTATACAGTTTACTGTGTTCAGTTTGAACTCTTCGTTGAAGACAAGATCTTTGGTCACATGAAGCTGGAACCGACCGTAGCAAGTGTAAAACGCTACTTGGCGAAAATG
>JAAZKK010000025.1 GCA_012799825.1 Clostridiaceae bacterium
AAGCTTGTGGAACAGCGCTCAGAAGAAGGCACGGGAGAGGAGCTGTATCAGCAGATTCAGAAAGAAAAGGCAAAGCTTATCAAGGAAGGAAAAATCAAGAAGAAAAAGCCTCTCCCAGATATAACAGAGGATGAAATTTCTTTTGATATTCCGGAGAGTTGGAAGTGGGTAAGGTTAGGATCCCTTCTTCAAGTAATAAGTGGGGTGTCATACAAAAAAGGAGAGGTGCAAAAGAAAGGCATTCGGGTGCTCCGAGGTGGCAACATTCAAAACATGCAGGTTCTTTTAGATGAAGATGATGTTTTTCTACCTGATAAATATGGTGACGAAATAAAACAAGTTAGACATGGAGATATTCTTATAGTAGCTTCGACAGGCAGTAAGGCTGTAATAGGAAAGGCTGGATTTGTTGATAGAAATATTCCCAAAACGGTGATTGGTGCATTTCTTCGTATTTGTCGACCTCATTTTGATTTCATGGCTCCTTTTTTGAAATGTATTTTCGAGTCCGATTTCTATAGAAGACATATTCGCAATTTAGTGCAAGGAACGAATATCAATAATGTAAAAGAAGCATATATAACGGAATTTATAATCCCCCTTCCACCCCTCACCGAGCAAAAACGCATCGTAGCGAAGCTGGAGGAACTCCTGCCACTGTGTGACAAATTAAAATAAGGGGTCGTGTCATGCCTGTATGCGCAAACATCATTCCTTCAGAACGCATTAGAGTCTTTATCAGTTCCGCACAAAACAATGAAGGTGGAACTGCATGGCGTGAAGTAAGACAACGCATAAAAGATGCTCTGGAAGAATGTATTTATTTAAACCCGTTTATCATTGAAGATGAGGCGTCAACAGCACCTTCACTTCAATTTTTCCAAAGGCAAGTTGAACGTGCTGACGTTCTTGTGCTTTTGTTAAAAGGCGAAGTTCGTCCAGGCACTGGTATCGAGTACGCTTTAGCTGTTAAACTCAACAAACCTCTGTTGGTTTATTTCATTGATGACGATAACCCTGACCTTGAGGTGACAAAACTGAAGAAAGATCTTCAATACTCTGATCGATGCACATATCGTCAAGTTGAAAACTTCGATACTATCGAGGTAATCGTTTTTAACGATGTCATGAACGACATCGTTCGAGCATTTCAGGATAAGTATTATATTTCCTCATTGGATGACGATACCACCTTAAGCACGATGATCCATGAAGAGAATGAATTACGAAGTTCAGGAATTCCATCAAAAACAGAAATTAGCATGTTTAGTAGTTGTTACAACTACCTGTTTGATCAACTAGATTTACCTTATTACAAAGAAGAAACTGATGAGGCAGAATTACATGAGTTTGGTTGCTCACTCTTAAGTTGGCTTGTTTCTGGGAAGTGGGAGATTAGAGACGAAGAAATCATTGAATCCATCTCTAAATGTTCAGACACTTTCTCGTCAATTGAATGGCTGCAAAAGCGGTGGGACGCGATACGATCTTATATTCGCGGTGACCTAACGAAAGCACTATCGCATCAGGAAAAGGCACTTGAACTCGCTCGTGAAGCAAATGAATCTAGCTGGATCATTAATAATATTCTAATAGATTGCCGCAATCTTGAACTCGATCTAGTCACTCAAAACCATCGATTCTCAACCAACAGTGACTATCAAAAGGAATTGTCTTCACAGAATACAATGGTCTGTCTTCCAGTACTTGACAGACTTCTGGCAAATATATATGAACGGATTGAAAGAGATGAGTTCCGAGTGAATACTGCTACACCATATACGCAGTTATACGGATCAGGGTTATCAGATGTTTTAACAAACTTAGCAAATTATCTTTTTACTGCGGCTATATATGGTTCAAACACTCATTTGCACATATCCCGAACCATATTTGCTACCATCTTAGAACGATATTCAAAGATTACGAACGATTTTTCATTTGCTTTTAGCGCTTTGAAACAACACGTTTTGTCAGGAGATACTAGGAGTTTCAAGTTGTACGTGGGGAGTTCTTGGGATGATCAATACTCGTTTATCGCATCTCAGGCAGACACAATATGGAGTCTTACGGACTTGACTCCTATAATTAGCCGTGATGCAATGAAACAATCTGTGTTTGCCGCACTAGGATTGTATTTGACAGATTCTATTTTTGAAGATGCCGCAGAGTATATTTTGAATTATTCTGACTACGTACATGTGAGAAATTCGGAGTTGTATTTTGAGGCACTTCTCGCGAATCTGTACAGGATGAACTCAGATAGAGTTATTCAGGCAGTCACACAAATTATTGCAGACAGAAGATTCGTTTTAGGTAATAAACTGTCGCATGTTTTCCTTTACATTGATTTGGAGCAGGTTAGCGAGCAAAGCTTGCAAAATCTCGCTAGTGTTCTCAGGGAACATCTCCCGTACATAGTGAGCCAAAATGGTGATCCTCAGATGATTGCTTCTCTAGTAAGACGAAGTCGTACAATTTTTGGAGATTTAGAGTTTCTGGATGGAAACGGTCTAGAAGGGTTAGAGGAAATTCTATACAAAATTAATCTTGGTTCGGATAACTGGGAGACTGTCTTAAAAGCTGAATTAGAGATAGCTCGAACCCAGTTTGATAAGAATCGTAATAAAGGTTTCTTTTTAGAATTTGCGAATAATCCATATTCCATGATAAGCACTGTAGTACGTAAGGAAATAGAAAATCCAGAGATTGAGAGGGTGTCTCAAAACACTTTATTAAGTGATTGAGGCACCCTCTTTCATGTTGAAAGCCATAAAACCAGCCAGCATCAACACTTAGCGGCTTCATGGTTTTTCATTTTTCGCCTATAAATTGCTTG
>JAAZKK010000075.1 GCA_012799825.1 Clostridiaceae bacterium
CAGTTGCATAGTTAATGTCATCAGTGATTAGTGCTAAGCCTTGTGCAGTGCCAACTACTTCATCTAAGCGTGTAGGTAAACCTTCAATTCCTTCTGCAAGCCTTCGTACGCTACGTTCAGATTGCTCAGTGGAGAACCCAATCATTTCCATGACTTTTGGATATTGCTTCATCGTATCAAAACGACTAATTGCGGCATCTAGGCTTTGTGAAACAGCATCAAATACCTTAGACACTGCTTTAACTGCAAGCATTGCTACTGTCATATTCTTTGCTCCAGTAGCAACTTTACCAGTTGATTTTTCTACCGTGCCTAATGATCCGTCTAATTTTTTTAGTTGTTCATCATTGACAACAACATCAATTACCACTCTTCCATCAGCCATGTTGTCCTCCTTTCAATCTGTGCTTCTGTTTCATTTCTCGCATGTGTTGCTTATAGCTTTTCTTCTCATCAAATTCGTTCCAACTACGAATGCTTATAATCTCTGTTAGCCTTGTACCACTTGGCAGACCTTCTAATAACGCCTTGAATTTTGACCAGTGCAATTTGCCTTGTTCTTCAATCAGATCAATCCCGTAGACCTGCATAAAGGCAGCATAAATAAGCTCGCTATCCTCATAATAATCGAATACCGGTTCTGATTCTTTTTCCGGCAAATCGATTACATTACCGGCTATATCTCTAATAACTTCTTTTTCTGCCTTAACGTAATTACTTAGCACGTCTTTAAGGATTTCTTGTTTGCTTTCAGCATCATATTCAGGCAAGTCGTCACCCAGTAACATCTCCAACGCAATGTCATATCTCATAAACTCCGGGATAGTTGGATCAACCATTAAATCAAGAATACGCAAGATATTATCAAAGCAAGCGTTGATGCTATACGTCTCACCTTCTAAGTGGTAAACATCACTTATCTTGTATTGAATCTTTAGCATTTTTCTTTAAGTACCCTTGTACATACTTATTGTCCAAGTTTGCCTTTAGATCAGACAGTAGATCATCTAGAATTGCGTCACAGATTACGCTCAAATAATATGTCGCAATAGTGATAGAGGGATTGATTTTATAGACTTGGTCAAACGATCCTTTGCCGAGTATGCTTTCATAAACACTTCTGATGTAAGGAATTACTTCATCTATGCTTTCTTCGGTCGTAACTTCTACTTTCATTTGCTCTAATTTATCTTTCGCTTTGTAGAAATTCTTAATGCCTTCATCCGTCTTATCGAATTGCAGACAAAACAGCTCTTCTCCTTTATCGTCCACAAAAGGAAAATCAATCGTGTTTTTCTTTATTAAAATCTTTGCCATTTTCAATACTCCTTCAAATTAAAAAAGGGAGCGTATTAGCTCCCTCTAGTGTTATTTAGATTACCCTTCGGCAGGCGGTTCAGTTGCAGGCGGTTCAGGTGCTGTTATTTCAGGTTTTGAATTTCTTGAGATTGTACAGCTAAACGGTGCGAATTCAGTGGCTGGACCACCTTCATCTACAATGTTAGATACAGTAGCTTCGCCAGTCTCTATCTCTCCGTTAAGTTTTGTTACTTTTAGAATTATTTTTCTTGCATCCCCAATTTCATGACGTAAGCCTGCAATTAAGTTTTGAGCTTCATCGTTGATGTCTCTATACCCAGATACTTCATAGGTATACTTTGAGCCTATAACTTCCGTTACGAGCGTTCCATCACCGTCGTAAAACCCTGTGTCCTCTGTCTCATCATTAGCTGACGGAGTGATGTCTTGAATATACTTTGCAAGCCATACAAACTCCTCATCTTCTCCTATTTTAGCTATTTCATATTTAACGTTAGCATTCTTTTTTCTATTTTCATCTGTTGCTAACAATTGTAAACCTACTTTGATCATTGTTACTCACTTTCTATATATGTGCCGTTAAGGCTGTTGTGTATATATATCCTTGTTCATCGCTCTGTAAGTAAGACGGTTCAGAATACACATCACAGTCATTTTCGATTAATTTATCTACTATTTTTTCAATAGTGTTTATTGCTTCTGTTTGTTTTTCAGACTTAACAAGTACTTGAAAATTAATGTTTCTGCTTCGTTTGCCGGCATAGTAGCTTTCGCTGCCGCCCGGCATAATTCGTAATGCTATGCTTTCTCTGTCTGTTGTTAGTCTGCCTAAGTTAATAGGCTTATCTAACGGCAGTTCTTTTTCTATCTTTTCTTTCAATTCTCTAAAATAATCTACAAGGCTCATTTATACTCGTCCTTTACTACTTGCATCCAGGAATTGAACTTCTGGGCTTTCGCTTCTTCAAACCATAAACCTCTGGCATTCGGGTTCACGTCTTTTGAGAAGTTGAATTGCGGATTCCAATAAAGACGTTTCGCATAGTTCATGTTCCATGAAACTTCTCTGTCCGTACTGTCTATGATCCCGCTTGTCTCTAACGCTCCGGTGTCTTTTGGAATGTAGTAGTTACTATCCTTTAACACTTGCATTGAAAGCCTTCGCTGAGCACGTTCTCTAGCTCTTTCAAGCTTTCGCTCTATTCCCCTAACTTCACTTTTGACCTTAAATTGAATCATACAAGCACCAACTCTACATGATGCAGAGAATGACTGTCATAGAATTTATTGATCCCTACAATTGTCATCACCTGCCCATCAAACTCTATCTTTCCGTCAATGCCAAAGTCGCAAGGATCAGAATGTATGCTATCCCAGAACAATATAGAATTCGCTTTAACTTGCTTACCTGCACTATCTACATAAAGACTGCTTTTAGGCTCTACTCTTACATTGTCCACAGGTTGCGATTCAGGCTGGGGATCATCCCAGCCCGTATCGTCTAATGGAGGAGTATATTTGACGCTGTGAATCAGCAATTCTCTCTTAATAGGCGTTACCATAGAGCATCAACCCCTGCATACAGTAGTCCAGTCGGAAATAACCAATCGTACACTGCATCAGCATATCTGCTAGTATTCGCATCAGCTGCTGCTCCGTATCGACCGCCTTTGCTTTCGCTGTATGAGCCGATCGAGAATGAACCTGTGTTATCTGCAACGG
>JAAZKK010000018.1 GCA_012799825.1 Clostridiaceae bacterium
TCTCAAAGGCGACGCCGGAGATCGTTGTATCCAGAATGGCGCGCCCTATTTTGCCGTTTTTGATTTCATAGCCGCGCGTGACGCCGAACATGAACTCGCCGGTCGTATCGGCTTGGCCGTTATTCGATGAGATGAGCCAATAGCCCTCATCGATGGATGCCAGCATCTCTTCTAGAGTGCTTTTTCCGGGAAGAATCACCGTATTTCGCATACGGATCAGCGGTTCATCTGAGAAAAGCCAGGCGCGTGCGTGTCCGGTTGGCTCTACGCCAAAGTGGCGCGCAGACTCGCGACTGTTCATATAGCCTTTCAAAATACCGTTTTCAATCAGGACAGTGTCTTTTGCCGTGACACCCTCGTCATCCGCGAATACAGGAAGAGGCACGGGTTTTCCGAAGGCTGTGTGCGCGTAGTCGACCAGCGAGGTGATCTCTGAGGCCACCGGCTGATTGAGCAGGTGCGCGGAAACGGAGCCGGCAAGAACGAGATCGGCTTCGACAGTGTGCCCGACGGCCTCGTGGGCGAGCATGCCGGCAAGTGCGCCGGAGAGGACGCAGGTCTTTTTCCCCGGTTTCGGGTGCACCCCTTCACGTTTCTTCATGAGTTCTTCGTAAATCTCGAGCGCTTTTGCCTTCGCTTCAGAAAGGTCCGGGAAGTTTTGGTCGAATGAACCATAACCGCCGACGATGTCGTACAGTTCAACTGGACCGCTCTCCGGATGCATCGCGACCATCTTAATGTACAGATAGCTTCTCCGGGTTACGACGTGGGCATCAAGTCCATCGGATACGGCAATGACTTTTTCAACGGCGTCGCTCATGGCAACAACCATGCGGCTTACGAGCTCCGGACAGTTTTGTACGACATAATCATCGAGTTCGCGGCATCGCTCAATGTAAAAAGCTTGCTCCACATCGATCGCATCGTCGTTGCGCAGAATCCGCTCCGTCGGGATCGGAGCGAGAGGATCTTTTTTCGGCTGCACGTTTTTCTCTAGGAAAGAAGCGTTCGCTTCCGCTTCTTTCAACATTCTCTTTATCGCTTCTTCCGAATAGGCGCCTGTTGAAGAAAAACCGTAGACGCCGTTTTTTCGTACACGCGCGGAGACGCCTTTCCGATCGGAACGCTGGTTGCTGACAAGTTGTCCGCTAAGCAAAACGACTCGCCTGGATGCGTTATGTTGAGCGCGTAGTTCGGATGTCCCGCTATCGGGGAAATGCGTTCGATAGTCAAATAATGATTCGCTTAACACCAGTTGGTTCTCCTTTTTAGATTAATACGATACACGGTTATGTGTGCAGTTTTATCGTCATTAGCACCGAAGGTGTGAGATTTCTATTGTTACCGCCGGTTTACAGGGCGCACGGTTATGCGCGCGGGTTTATCGTTGACGCCTGTGGTGTAAGGTCTACATTACTGCAGAAGCCGAGGTCAATCATTATTATGCTGACGGGCGTGTGCCCTCTAACATGGAAAATATTGTCCGCGTTATCGGATTGACCTTTACTTGCAACAAGAAGCACCATAGAGAGCGCCCGCACATCTACACACGGCTATACTCATTTTACACGTTTGACATCCGGTTAATAAAGAGAGATTGTTGACTTTGCATTCTGTTTTTTCCACGATAATGTATGTAATTATGTAATGTAGTCTTATATTTTGGTTTTGTTGGGAGTCGACCTGACGAGAAGCCTAAATTGGTGAACAGGCGACCTAACATGATATATAGAAGCTGCGGCAAGAAATCTATCTGTCTTAAAACAATATAGAAACCTAGGTTATGACTGCCTGAATTTGATCGCTATAAGAAAAGACTTCGAGAAGGACAGTTTTTCGATTATAACCGAAGAGACGATTTCCGGTATGACCTTTGAAAGTAAAAAAATACAAGGATTGAGATTAGTGCAAATATTTGGAAGATAGGGCTAAAAGAGATGAAAAAAATCTTAGTAATCGGATGCCCTGGAAGCGGAAAAAGCGCGTTTTCCAAAGCTTTGCATCTTATAACCGGAATTCAGCTGATTCATCTGGACATGCTGTATTGGGGTTCTGATAGAACGCATGTTGAAAGAAGCGTTTTTATAGAGAAACTAAAAAATGCAAATTTAAATGAAGCCAACTACGACAAATGCATTATGACACACGCAATAAAGGAGGAGCAGATAATGAAAAAAATAGCAATGTTTACGATGGGCACAAGAGGTGACATTCAGCCGTACATTTTTCTATCCAAAGAACTTATCAGAA
>JAAZKK010000068.1 GCA_012799825.1 Clostridiaceae bacterium
TCTCTACCTCTTTGGGATAGAACGTTTTTAAATCAAGAGAAGATGACGAAGACATAGAATACACCAAGTCCTTTGCTGTTTCTTTCTCTATATATTATACCATAATACTCAAATATGAGGAAGAACCCTCCACGTGCGGAACGGTGGCTCAACTTAGGACGGAATATTCAATATCTGAGTAAATGCTCAAACACTCGGTATTCATAACCGGAAGGTGTACTTTCTTTTCAGGGTTTTCAAATAACAAAGAAAAGTCTTTTTGTGTCAAGATGCCATCCGCAAAAATGTGATACTCTCCATTTATCTTTTGAAGAGCAGTTGCCTTCCAATTGTAGATGTTGGTCCTTGCTTTTAGTGTCTTTTTCTTAATCTCTATTTTCCCATTGGGAAATTCATAAAACTGATAACCTAGATATGGTCTATCTATTGCAGGAAATACTCCGCTCTTCTTTGGATGTATGTTGAGCATGAGTTCTTTTTCTAGGAACTGTTTTACATCATGTAGTTGTTCTAATCCTTCCTCGTAACTGCTCACAAACAGTTTGATATCATCCGCATAACGACAAAAAGAATATCCCTTATCATGAAAAAATGAATCTGCTTCATGCAGGTACAAATTACTTAGCAATGGACTTAAAGGACTTCCCTGCACCAACCCCTTTTCTTTTTGTTTTATTTCAAAGTCACGAACGATCTTGCATTTAATAAACTTTGACAAAAGGTTTTTTGTGATTTTGTCTAAGCCGTGAAACGAGAGAAGTTCCATTAATTTATGGTGTGAAATGTTGTCAAAGAATTTTTCCACATCTACATCCACAGTAAATGTTTTGCCGGACTCTATATAGAGTGCCGCTTGTCGAACTGCGTCCATTACACTCTTGCCTTCGAAGTATACATAGCTGTATTTTGAAAATTTGGAAACCAGATGCGGGTACAAAATCTGATGGATTGCTCTTAGAAGCATCCTATCTATAGAATTAAATTTTGAGATATTGCGCACCTTTCCCTTTTTATCAACATAGCTTATTTCCTGTACGAGGCCGGGTCTAAAGGATAAATCCATTATTGAGTTGATCAGTGCTGATGAATTATTCTCTAGATATTCAGGGAGCTGTGACAGGCGCATCCCGTCAACACCAAAAGAATCTCCTTTCTTTTGAAGATGACTACAGGCGCTTTTCAGGTTTTCCGGAGCTAATATCTGATGAATCATAGAAGGTATGATAACTTTATCGGTCGTTTGTATCAATTCCTCATAGGTAAGGTTAAAGCCACGGGGTATAAAGTGGTATCGTGTGAAATCGGATATAGTATCAATTCCTCATAGGTAAGGTTAAAGGGATAATGACAGGAAAAAATCCTAACTATAATTGTATCAATTCCTCATAGGTAAGGTTAAAGTTATTGATTATAAGTATATAGCGTACTTACCAGTGTATCAATTCCTCATAGGTAAGGTTAAAGGAGGGAGTGGGTAGATTTAATGGATATGTTTAATCGTATCAATTCCTCATAGGTAAGGTTAAAGACTCGAGAAATAGCCCTTATTCACTTTGCTCTTTCTCATTATTCTCATTATACACACTTTTTCCTTAAAAAACTCCGTCAATCGTTTTTTCATCAATAACTTATTTTCCTTGAAATATCAAGCTTTTTTGCACTTCGTCCTTTTTGTGAGTTCTTGTTCAGGAGATCGACGGACTTTTTGATCGAAAATGGCAACTTTTAGGCCATTTTCTCTTCATTTTGCTACAGAAAAAGTCACGCAAAGGCTGAAATATCAAGCTAAATCGATTGACGGACTTTTTGGCCAATTATATTGGAATAGTTGGAAATCGCGCTCGCAAAAGGCCAGTTCAGCCGCTGCGGCGTTTAAAGTCTACCCGCTGGCCTTCGGTGACCGGGATTTCCAAATAATTCGCTACAAGCCTAAGTTGCTGTTCTCATAGGTAAGGTTAAATGCAATCCCCGAACATTCATGATGAGTGATTTGATAAGAGTATCAATTTCTCATAGGTAAGGTTAAAGCTTGATTGGTGGGTTGAAAACATTGGTATGAATAGGTATCAATTCCTCATAGGTAAGGTTAAATATCATATTATTTTATTACCTCAAACATGCCGAAACCTGCCGAGTTTCTGGCTCCTAGTCCACAGTAATAAAGAAAATTCAAGTGTTCCGGATTTCCGGAAAGGATGTAAATGCCTCGCCAGGCGTTGATTATTATCTCTATCTCTTCTTTCGTTTCGGCATCAATCTTTCGGTAATGAGTTACGTACTTGTCAGCAGGTTTAATCTTCTGTGGGACTACCCGGATGTTTCCATCCGGCAGGTTGCCGGTGAAGGCAGTATATTTATCTATAAAATTATTATTAAGCTTGTCTGAAAACTCTGCATCAAAGGGAGAATAATAGTACGTTTTCTTAAATTTCTTCATCGTTCTTCCTGTACAAGAAAACTCCGTATCAAAGGGGGAAGAAAAATCAGTATAACGGTCGTCTTGCTTGCGATGTATCGTAAGAGGGGAGAGCATTTGAATTCTCAAAATGTCCGAACTTATCTGAGGATTTTCCCAAGAGAGACCATCAAGTATAAGCGATTGATTGAATAATTTGTATTGTTTCTTTTTCGAAAACGCTAAAATCAGATCGTTGGAAAGTGATTCATCCGCGCTTCGAATATCCAAGTAAACTCTACTGATAAAATGAAGTTGATTGTTTTTTCTTTCGCTTTTTCTTCGATTCCCCCGAAGCGAGCTGAAGGTAAAATACTTATAATTCGCACCCGGCATTCTTTCATGATCGTGCCACTTTTCACCGGATCCGCCGATTTCTTTGAGGGTGGTATAAATCATGCTCTGGACTTCATGGTGATAGTTTAATGGAATCTGTGCATGTGACACCCTAAAAGTGAGATGAATACTTTTCAACGATTATTTCCTCGATTCTTCTTGCTCGCAAGATATAGAACTAGAAAGAGACCAAATAGAGCTGCTACAACTGCAACAATCATTTTCTGCCAAGAAGGATACGGATCTAAGATGATTGGCGCAACCTCAAAAACACCGATGATAAGGGCGAGGACAGAAAGTATTGCCAGTTTTCGATCTAAGAGCTTATCGGCTTCTCGTTCCAAACGATCATTTCGAATGTTTGCCACATCTCGCAGATTATTCATCTGCTCATCGAGTTCTTCTTTATTCTCTTTGATATAGAGCTCGTTCTTAAGCATATTGAATAGATCAACGCCCTGTTCCTGTGCCGTTACTTCAAATAATAAAATCTGGCTTTGCGTTTTCACGTAGGTCTTCTGCAAAGCTTCAATTTCTTCGAGGCCTTTTTTATCACCGGAGTCAATCCTGTCTGAGATTCTTGCTGCTTCTGTGGAGAGTTTGGTGATCGTACCTCTTTGTAAAAGGGCTATTTTCGCTATCTCTACATATTCGGTCAAAAATGCGTCTATTACGTGCTTGCCACTGGAGACGCAGATAATTGAATGGTGACACACCCCATGGATTGTTCCCCAATTGATAAATCGGTCATAGATGCACCGTTTGAGGATCTCTTTTCTCATGACTCCGCTATTGCATGTACAGTCTTTTTCAATAAATAGCAGTCGATACAGATCATTTGAGGCTGTATGATTCACGTAATTCAAGTTCTCGTCAAACTCTTGATGGGATTTATCACAGTCACGAATATAGCGATAGGAACCGTCTCGGTAGTCACCGCGTACATAATCGACAAAAGAAGAATCAGTTACTGCGCAACAGACAAACATTCGATCATCGATAAGTGACTGAATCTTGAACCCTCTTTTGTTTGGGTTTGACGTAATATTGCCTTCGTCTTTTTCTTTTTTCCCACCGTCAAGGAGATCAATAATCGGATCCATAATGTACAGGATCGACATCTTGTTGTCTCGAACTCGCGTAAAGTCCTCTTCAAGTTCTCGAGATGTAGCTAAGAAATTTTCAGAAGCTATGGGTTCTCCGTCTACTATGATTTCGATTTTGTCGGCAGTGAGTACCGTCGTTCCGGGACTCAAAAATGGAAATATAACACGCCTACCATACTCATTGATTAAATTGACTTTCTCAATATCTCTTGCATCCCAGTTTTCCAATTCAAAAGCAAGGATAGCTGTTCCGGATTCGTAGATATTCAGCTTAATATTGTTGATGACAAGACGAAAGACTTCCTCTTTCTTTGTGATGACATAATAGCCAATTTCGTCACCATTCTCCTTGCTGCCCCAAGGTTTGCCCTTGTGATTGTAGTGAAACAGACGCATATAATTATCTTTTCCCATACCGAAAATAAGATTTCTGGCAGGTTCAGTAAAATACTGATAGACAGCATAGTCCGGAATATATTCTTCCTGGTCGTTTTTTGGAAAAACACCTTCGGTCCCGTATATCTGTTCCTTCCAATTGTCTGTATCCAATAGAGAAATGAACTTGCCTATCGTATCGTCGTTCTCGGTTTTCCAAATGAAGGGAAACAAAAACGTATGGTAGCTGTAAGGTAAATTTTGCATGCTCCGCTTATCCTTTCTTCCGCCGTTCATTACATTCGTGACATCGCTCGTGATACTTCAAGATTCCTTGATCCTTGAGCTTCTTTATGGGCTTCGTATCTGCACCGCAGTCAATGCATTTTCCTTCTTGCCTCTTCCTTTTTGCAGGACTTTCTGCTTGTCTGCTGCGTTGAGTGTCAGCGATTTGACCGTGACGTTGGGTTTCATCGAATTCTTTCATTACACCATATCCGACGTTACTTTTTGCTCCAATCGCCAACTTCATAATAATCTCTTTGAAAAGATCTCTTGTCTTCTTTGCGCAATCTTCTGAGAATGAATGCGGGAATCTGAAGCGGAATTGGAAGGTAACATCCGGTATGACTTTAAGCATGGTCAAGGGGATAGGGGCTTTAAGACGATCCGGATGAGGAGTGATATTGTCTAAACCAAATATTTTGTTATTTATTCCCCCCCTAATCGGTATTGCGTCATAGAAAATGACGTTGCCCCTTTTCTCTTCGCTTCCGAACAACTCTTCATGCTTTTGGGAAGATTTGAAATCCTCAGGGAGCGCTGATTTATATTTGCGGAAGGCACTGCTTAAGGCTCCTTTTATTGTGCTTCCCGGAATGATAGGAAGGCCTGTTACGTAGTCAAGCATGAAGCCCAGTTTAATTTCTGCTCCGTCTTTCTCTTCTCCCTTGACTTGACCGTCACCGGCTTCGTGGGTGTAGCCAAGCCCAACTAAGAGTCCAGGATACGTCGTAGTCAACTTAAAATCATGCGTACTGAGCGAAGGATGGTCAGAATATGGCTCTAGTCTATAGTCGATTAGACGGTCATTGCATTCACCGAAATGACTATATGTGAATTCCTCATAGTAGTAAGAATTCAGAAGATAATTATTGTTCATCTTTTTTACCCTCAGATTTCTCGCCTTCAGACAGCGAATATAGATTCATTGCAAGTTTTAAGGCGATGGAGGCGTTTTTAATATCCTCTTTTACTTTACGCTTTTCACTCACGCCCTTTTTCATGGAGACGTACTTAAAAAGTCCTGTATCAGCATCGACATCAAGCAGTTTTTCTAGTGCCCTGATCAGCAATGTCCTGTCAACCTTCTCTTTATCTCCTCGGTCGTTGCCTTGCTGCTTGCTAAAATACGAGATCGCCGCCAACAGACTCCCTGTGGAAATAGAAGCACCAAAGGACGAAATCTGTCCGCGATACGCTTTTTCCATTTCATTGTCTTTTGCGATGCCAACATCAGACAATACCTGTACAGCTTTAGGTATTAACTCATCAACCTTGCGCTTGTTCATTTATCTCCACCTTTCTCGGGCGACACTTGTGTAAGCAGTGTAAATCCCTGCCCAATGGATGCACTTCCCCCAAACTGAACGATCTTTCCATCCAAGTCAGCAATGTCATCATCCGGTGTCATAATCGCAAAATAAAAGATGCTTTTGTGAGGAACGACTTCCTCATACCATAGATTCTGGCTTTTGCCATCGTCGTCTAAAGTGTTTCTGGCGATGATGGGCAAATCAAAGTCACGCATCGTTTGAGAAACGGCATAGTCCTCTCCAATAAGCATGCTTAAAGGATTGTCATCGATTTTTCTGACGGGGAATCCCTCCAATTCGCTCACATCCGTAGTTGATACAAATGTATTCTCCGGAACATTGAATTTCTTATACTCATACAAGTTTTCTAAACCGATCGCTTGTAATGCATTTGAGAAGTCGCTGAGTATATCATTCGATGTTGATAGGAGATACGGTCTAGAGCCACTTGAGACTCTCAGAGGGCGAGCAATAAGTTTGGCTCCAAAGAAGCGCCATGAGCCCGGCTGAGTTTCTCTGACAATAATCTGCTTTTTACCAATATCACTCTTTGTGCTGGTCACTTTCTCTCCGCCAAATGTTTTCAGAATAAATTCCTCGTCGGCTCCGTTTTCGACAAAGTATTCTCTCAAAGCGCCCTTTATACCTGAGGCGTGGATGCAAGGAACATCTTGTAACACGACATCCTTTTGTACTTCCCGATCTACTAAGTTATAGCTTTCGTCTCCGCTGCCTACATGCATGTTCGTCAGGCATTCCATTTTGTAAAGATACGTTTTCATATGTTTCCTCCGCTGATGATCTTATTGAATCCCGCAATTATTGCCTGTTTATTTTGTCCAAGTAAATCCTTTGCCGCATCCAAGTTATCCGACCCAACTTTGAAAACACTGCCGGCTTGGATGAGGGTGAGTATTCTGTCATAGCGCTTAAAGCGCTCTCTGAGTGTTTGTGCCTTAACATTGGTAACTCTGCCGCGAAAGCTCTTTGTGTCAACACAGACAAATTCGCAAAGAGAATAGAGCTTTTGCGCGTCCTCTGAAGAGATGAAGATGTCAGATTGAGCATAGAGGATGTCATTCCTTAGCACATCTGCTGGAAAGGTCGGTTCTGCATCTTCTGTCACTCTGGCGTAGAAACCCGGCTCGACAAATCTCTCTTCTGCGTACTGAAAATCGTCTTCTACATTTGCAAAGAAAACAAATGAAAAGCCTCTCTTGAGAAGAGAATATTCTTTTTTTACAAAGGCTTTCTCTGTTTTCTGCTTATCTATGCCGACGCGATTATCACTTTCAAAAAGGTTTTTCTTTTTATTTTTGTTTTTATAGGTTTTCTTATATTTCTCTCCTTGAGAAATACACATCCAGCTGTCAGCCAGCTCGTGTTTAGCGTTGTATTGAGAGGGGTATCTCTTCTGTACTCCTCCTGCGCCGACTGGCTCTGCATCTGTCACATATTCACTAAAAGGCTCATATTCTTTCTCATCTTCTTCAAAATTACCAGGGATATGGTCAAAAGGCGTCTTGACATAATACGCTCCCTGATCGTCCATCAGATAGAGCGGTGAAATGTTGATGATTCTACCGTACGAGCCGTCTTGAGTGTCGAGGCGATAGCTATGCGGCCCGATGTTGTCAGGATCGAACTGCATTTGTCTATTTGGTTTTACAATACCCAGATATCGCAGAATTCCAAATAATGTCGTCTGTGAAGGGGATAACAGCGACCTGATATAGTAATGTTTGTTGCCATCGCCTATCTCGAAGATTCTTTCTCCTCCTAAAAAATAAGGCTCAGGAGGTGTAAGCTGAATCCTTAGTTGCTTCATGCGTCTCTTTCCTCCATTCCTGTTTCGCTGAAAAATCTGACAAATCTCAATTGTGCATCCAGAGCATAGATGAATTTAATTACTTTATTATCTTCTTCATTTTCTATTTTTGGACCATCTTTTTTGGAACTATATTCTTCAGGAACATCTATTTCGGGAACATCTTTTTTACTCTCTCTTCCGTTCTCTTTGACATGCGTATCGATCATTTCGATTAGAAGGTCCCGCGCCTGATCAATTCTTGAAGAATATTTATCATGAATTTCGCTGTCAAAAATATTGTCGAAGATATTCTCTATGAAAAGAGTCTCGCCGGTGTTTAATGCTTTCCCAATTGCAATACTCAATAGTTTGCGAAACTTCCACAACGTGCTCTGAACTGAGTTTAAGATAACATCCTGCTTGGAATTCTCAATTATTGAAATCAGAGAACTCATGGAAGTTTTCTTTGACAAGTTCTCAATGACAAACTCCGCACTTTGCCCGCTATGCTTTCTAAGAGAAATCGCGCAGGCGTCTCTGTTTACCTTGGCCTCATGAAACAAAAGCTCATATGTTTTATCAAACGCTTCGTACAGAGGAAATTTGTAATATCGGATGGCAACTCCAAACGAGAGGGTAGGAGGCTTCTTAGTTTCAGGGGTAGGGGACTCCTCCGTTTCAAGGATAGTGGACTCTTCCGTCTCAGGGGCAGGGGACTCCTCCGTCTCAGGGGTAGATGGCTTTTTCTCCTCAAACGAGTTTTTAAATGTCTTCTGAAGATCTCTAATCAACTGAAGAATATTTCTTCTTACGTCTCTTGTCTCGTTTGGTCTTTCCCAAAGTGGAGCAATAAAGAGTAAATCATCGCCGCCGGCATAGATGGTGACTCCGCCATAGTCTTGAATTGCTGTGGCCGCTTTAGAACAGAATTCCAAACACTTCTTTGAAAAAGTCTTGGGATCCTCGCACTCCTTAATGTAATCGCCAATCTTGTCACCATCGGATTGGACAATGGCATAGTAAGAATAGCTCTTTTCCGGTTTCTGCGGATGCCTTTTAATTTCTGCTTCTTTACCGACAATAAATTCCATATCAGGCTGTTTATTGCGGTATTCGTCATATCCCATGGACAGAGGCCAATCAGGGAGATTTAGGCCCTTCTTGATGAAGTCTCGTATCAGCTGATTGTTGTTGTCGGCATCTAGTACGCTGATAAGGGGATTCTGCCTTTCGGTTTCAGGGAAGCCTTTCCGTAATTCTATTGCATCTAAATACTTTGAAGAATCTAACAGCGGATTTTTAGCATCGAAAACGACTGCATGAAATTGAAGGTATTTTTGAAACCATGACTCATGGTCTTGGCCAAACAATTTCGCGATCTCATCTTTTACTTCTACCAAGACGCTTTTTACTGTTTTTAAATCTTCACCTGGGTTGTGCGTCTCAAAAATAACGCGGTCGTGAAATAGGCCTATTCCGTCATCTTTTGACAGCAACGGGTTGGAAGACTCAAAGAACGGCGAGACAATAGCCTTTTCTCCTCCTTCAATCTTTTTCGATATCTTCTCACAGATGCGTTTGGCAGAATGTGAAAAGATATAACTTGAAGCCCATAACGCTGCCGGGGTGCTGGATTGGCGTATTGTGTCATATATTGGACCTATCGTTATACCTATGTACGTGTTTTTCGTCTGATTCTGATTCATACTCACTCCAATCTTCAGTGCTTGGTTATCAATAAATCTTTGTTATAAATGGCACTGCCGCTTGTCTGTCTATCCCAACTAAACATGTCAATAGACTCATTGTTAAAATCATCAACAAATGAATCCATAAAATCAATAATGTCAAAAGAGTCGGGGGTCTTAATTGTTTCAACGTGTGTTCTTCTTTCATTTTCAAAGGTAAAAAGAGTATTCAACATTTTCTTCGGTATGATTTGAGGTACAATGAGCAATTCATTTTCATAGGCTCGGAAGCTAATCGGTGACTCGAATCTTTCTATTTCTTTATGGCTAACTTTTACTTTCCCTCCTCTTCGCGTTCTTCTATTGCGACGGAACTCGTAATTGTCTGCAAGTCCAAGCATCGCTCGCACAAAACGATATTCGTTATAATTTTTCTTAGACTCACTATCCAAAGATATATCCAAGTCTCCAGGAAGTATTTTTCTTTTAATGAAAGCCTTTTCACTTCCGATTCCTTTTGGGGTGAAATATTTGAAAATATGCCCCTTATAGTAATAATTCGGATTTCTGAAGCTATAATTAATTCCGCCTTTCATTAGATTGGAAAGCACCCAAATATCCTGCAAAACGGCTGCATTGATTGGCGTAGGATACTTTATTGAATAAAAAGTCTCGAGAGGGGTATAAGACTTCAATTTCTGGAAGTCCAGCCTTGCCCTCTCAACCATATAGCAACCGAAACCCTTGCTGCTTCTTGTTCCAAAAGCATGGAGTGCAAAAAAATAAGGCAAAATGCCTTTGATGTACTCTAGCAAGTCTGTGTTTTGGCTTGTTAAGTGCATTTCTATGCCCTGTGGGTAAAAGACAGTCATTCGCTCTTTACCCGGCTCAACCCCCATGTTGCCAAAGTATAATCCCCTTGGTTTTACAGGTTCTTCTATTGTGGCTCTTCCCTTAGGTGAAAAGCTCATTTTGTACTTCAGTGAGCCGTTTTCTTTGTCGCGCCATTCTTTATATTTTTTGGCATCAATTTTTTCTTTGGCATCAATTTTTTCAATGAATTTATCGAGCTTTGGCTTCACCTCGCTTGCTCGTAAGGTGGCCCCTTTCTCAAAGTGTTGGAAATGAATATGAGGAGTAATCTGCCTAAGATTCACAGTGATTTGATGTGCATCCAGTTTAAATAGATCCATAATTTGCTCCTTGCCATGATCAAGCGTCTAGGTGTGAATGTATCCTTCTACTATCAAATGCTATTTAACTTTTCGGTTTTCGTCAATACCTTTTGTATATTATTTCGACATATTGTTCTCTTCTTGGTTTCGTTTGTTAAATGAACTGGGGTATCATGATATTCACTGCGATAAGGTGCCATTGACCGTATAACTTGAATTTAGATCATCGTCTCAAGGTCTACTTGATGACCGGCTAAATATTGTATAATCGAGATGGCTTCATTTGCCGCCGAAAATGGATATGAGACGATTCGTCAGCCCGTCAGGCTTGTGCTGTTTACAGAGCAAGAGGAACGCAGGATGGAAATAATGAGATGAAAAAGAATCCTTCCACGACCCTGATCAGCGGCTTTTTACGCGCATGGTTTCCTAAGTTTCGACAGTCTTTTTCCGATATCCGCTGGCGGCGTCTGCGCTACATGCTAATCTTCGCCCACGCGCCGCTTTTTTCCAACGTTCAGGAAGTCTATTTCCTCCAAGATCCTTTAATCGCGGGTGTCAGCGCCGTCACATGGATGCGCCTTGCTTTTTGCGTAGGAGCCGGACTGCTTTTCGCCTTCGCCAGCTTGAGAAACATCAATCGCTATTCAAAATTGCTTGCCGGAAGCTGTGCGCTTTTCTTTACGCTATGGCTTTTTATTCAGAGTGGTGTGCCTGCCGTTATTGTAGCCTGCCTGTTCACTTTCTTTTATGGCGGCACAGCCGCTGTAGCTGTCTTTCACTACGCCTACGCTCTAAACGACACGGAACGTTTCTTTGGCGCTGCCTTGACATCACTCTATTACGTTGTCTTTCAGCTCATTTTGGCCGCCGATGTAATGACCGCTTTTGTCTCACGCCTTTATATTGTGGGACTCGTACTCGTCACAACGATCTGCATCTTCGGATATCGGGTAGAGGACTACATCGACGCCGTGGAGGAGCCGCGACAATGCGAGGCTAAACAGATCGGACTGATGCTCTACTTCTTTTTTTCTTACCACATTGTCGAAATGTTTTACACCTACATTCAAGGTGTATCTACGACAACGACGCTTCTTTTAAATGGTCTTGTCGGAATCGCCGTCTTTTCGTTTGCGACCTATCTCTACTTTCACGCCAAATTTAACCTCTGGCATATGTGCAACCTCTTTTTCGGCGGGTTCCTTATAGCCTATGTTTTGCGTCTTGTCACAGACTCCGAGCCCTTGCTTCACGTATCCCGCGCTTTTCGCGGATTTGAACAAATCGGTTTTATCGCCGCTTACACGCTGCTTGGCAGTGTTCTACGAAAAAATGCCTCGTTTCGATCTTTCAAGCGCATTCTCATCGCAACGCTCAACATCTTTTCTCTCACCTACATCCTGCTCGGCATTTTGATTCCGCGCCTGCCTGTCAATCTGACGTTGGTCGCCTCTTTAGTCGCGTTTATTTTCTTCATTGGCTTTCTACTCTTGTCGCCGATATACGCTGATTTCCTCTACTCGGGTCAAATTAAATCCGGCGCAATCGTTATGATTCCGGTTGTCCAGCCGACGCCGCCTGCGGAAGAGGCTCGCATCGCCGCTACACCTCTTTCCGTAAAAACTCGGGCAGACTCCTTGATGACGGAGCACAACTTGACACCTAGGGAACGTGAAATCGTCAAACTTTTGATGCAGGGATACCTTTATAAACATTGCTCCGGTGAGCTTGGCATATCGACCGAGACGGTTAAGTTTCACGCGCGAAATGCCTATCGCAAATTAAATGTCGCCGGGCGCAGCGAACTTTTTTCGCTTTTTTTATCGGATGAGTAAATGTCGTTGCCATCTGCATGATGCTTCGTATATGATGTCCGAAGAACGTACCGGGCACGGCTCTTCTGTGATGCCGGCCACTGTAATATGGATAGCCTCCATGACAAGTGTGGTCAACGTAATCGCACAGATCTCTGTCTTCCTTTGTTAAGATGAGGCAGGCTATAAAAGTTATTTGTACTTTCAAAAAAGAGAGTGGAACGGTTATAAATTCAACGATTTTTGCAGAAAGCTTACACAATATATGCCAAACATGTGTCATATCTTTGTTACACTTGATCCGATGAAATACGAATTGCTTGCGGACGGAGGCTTTTTTTACACATAAATGCGTATTGGTCTTTTTACGGATGCATATTTACCGCAAATAAGCGGGGTCGCGTCGTCAACAGCGTTGTTGCAACAGGCGCTCAAAGACATGGGACATCTTGCTTTTGTCATTACGCCGAGTGACCCGGGGCAGCCGGCAGATGAAACGGACGTATTCCGTGTGCCAAGTCTTCCTTTTATTTCTTCCAAACGGCTTTCTTTCGGTATTCATCCTGTTCTGGCTAAACAGCTAAAGTCACTCGATCTCGATATTGTACACAGCCAAACTGAGTTCGGTATGGGGCTTTACGCGCGCCAGATTGCCGAACAATTGGATATCCCCCATGTGCATACATTCCATACGCTTTATGAAGACTGGTTGAACGATCAAGTAAAGGCGAAAAAGGGCGGACTGTATCAGAGGTTGACGGCTTGGTATGTGAAGCGTAGCACGCGTCGCTATTGTAATAGGGTAGACTTTGTGATCGTTCTGACTCAAAAGACGAAAGATGTCTTGCTCAAATACGGTGTTACAACGCAACTAGAGATCATTCCGACCGGTATCAATCTCTCCTCGTTCCGGAACGCACGCTTTGATACGGATCATGCCGAGGACATTAGGCGGTCGCTCGGGCTTGATGCCGCCGACAAGATGCTCCTATATGTGGGACGGGTGTCCCGCGAAAAACATATCGACGAACTCATCACTCTTTTGAAAGATCTCTTGACAGAGCGCCGCGATATACATTTCGTTGTCGTCGGAGACGGTCCTGCCAAAAATGAACTTGTCAACTATGCTTCTGAGCTCGGCATCGCCGATCGCGTGCATTTTACAGGCGCAATACCGTGGCGCAATGTCCCAAGCTATTACGCCGCGGCAGATTTCTTTTTGAGCGCTTCACAAAGTGAAACACAGGGTTTAACGTATATCGAAGCGATGGCTGCCGGTGTGCCGCTGCTTGTGCGCGAAGATCCATGTCTGGAGGATGTTGTTATCAATGGTGTCAATGGCTATGCATATACGGACGAGACTTCTTTTGCGGAGACGATAGAACTCCTGCTCAATCTGAATGAGGACGAATATAAACAGTTTTCGGACGGAGCGTTCGAGTCATCTGAATATTATTCAGTAAGTCATTTTGCCAGATCAGTAGCCAGTGTCTATGAAACGCTGATCGGTGAAGTTGAATAAACATCACACTTTTTTACGAATCTCGGATATTTGTAACGTCTTTTGCCGCGAGTTCCGGAGCCGTAATCGATGGCCGTGATGGCGCTCATTTATCGCCTGTGCGACGTGAAGCGAGTTGCCGGTCGAGCTGTAATAAAGAATCACGGATTGCCCCCATTTGTCATTATTCTGTTTCGCACCTTTACAAGTATAGGCCATGAGGTAAATTTTCACTTTTTCGTTATCAGAAGACTCGTGATTCGTCGAAGACAGCTGTTGCCGGCCATCGTGTAGATGGTTTGTTTCATTAATAATTTCCAGAAATATTACATAAGCATTACGTGAAATAAATACTGAAAGTATGTGGAGGGATACAATTAAACAATAAAGTAATACACTAAGGAGAAACTATGGTTAAGAAGAAGTCAAATATAAGAATCGCATCGGTCGTTTTAGCGCTACTGCTTATATTTATAGCTAATAGTTTTAATGTTTCCTATGCCCAAGGATCGGGCGTTGTGATCAATGAAGTTGAATCAAATAATCCAAATAGCAATGACTGGGTGGAGCTATACAACAATTCAACAGATAATGTAGATATATCCGGCTGGATTCTTTCCGATGACAAGGGTTTGGCAAGGTTAAACGATGAGACAACAAAACCATTCCCGGCGGGTACTATTATTAACGCCGGTGAGTTTTTAGTCTTTGATGTAGACGCAGTACCGTATAAGTTTGCCTTAGGCAAAAAAGATGCCGTCAACTTATACGACAAGGATAAAAAACTTGTAGACTCCATAGCTTACACGGACCACGCTCCCGATACATTGGGAAGATATCCTGACGGGACGGGAAACTTTGTTGATACTATATCCACTAAAGGGGTGGCCAACCGAATAAACGAAGAATCTGAAGAACCCGCAGGGGATGAGTATATTGAGACGACCCTAAGAATCAATGAGATTGAAACAAAGCATGATGTTTTTAAGGACTATGTCGAAATCATCAATATTGGAGACCAGCAAGTCGATATATCCGGCTGGTACGTTATGGATAATGATCCTGCTGGTCACGCTACAGAATATACTCCGGTGGCAGCCGGGACAATGATAGAACCCGGCCAAGTGTATGTGTTTGATACCGGTAGCCATTTTGATTTTGGTATAGGCAAGGATGACTTGGTGACCTTGAGAAATCCCGATGGACACATAGCAGATGAATACTCTTGGACAGACCATCCGAAAGGGACATGGTCCAGGGTGCCGGATGGCACGGGTGAGTTTAGGGATTATCCTAATTCCA
>JAAZKK010000036.1 GCA_012799825.1 Clostridiaceae bacterium
CCCAGTAATCCTTTTCCACAACGGTTTCTTGAATCTTCATCTTGTTTGCAGTATTTCTTATCAGGACAATTAAATCTTCCTGTTTTATTTTGTCCCGGCCAAACGTCATCTTACTCATCTTCTTCTCCTATTTTTCGCAAAATTTCATAGATCCAAGCGGTTGCAGTTTTGCCATCCTTTAACAATGCTTTTTTTTCTTCAGCGGATAGTCTCTTTTTTAATATATCAATCTGTTCCTCAGTTATTCGATCTTTTCCTATAGCCTTTATTGCTTGAATCACCATTGATGTAATCATAGACATATTGGATATCTCTGCATTGCTTCTCCTTTTAAATTCAATGTCTATGCCACCAAAAGAATAAGTAACATATCTTCCGTCCGAGAGATACACCCATTTGGCGGGAACTTGTGTAGATAAACCAAGAATATTAAGAGCGGTATTTTCAGAAGGAGTAATTGTCCAGTTGTATTTTCTGGCAATAGCGAGAGCAACTTGGTGTACATTTGGCGCTTCGTATTCATCAATCAGTTCACTATATCTCGGTTGATAATACACCCCATTTAAAATACGACGAATAGTTCCATCCTTCACTAATCTGTTAAGAATATTACGAATGCGTTCATAGCTTGCGATTTCCAAAAAATCATTGGCTATAAACACAGCTCCCGCCTCAAATGATTCTATTTTTTTAACCACCGACTCTTTATATGAGATTTCCATTTTATCACCGCCTTGCACCGAATATTGTATAACATTCGGTGCAAAACGTCCATCAAATATCCATCTTTGATTTTAAAATTATTTTTTTATTTACAATAGTAATTGCACATTGTGTAATAAATTTACGGGTTTTGTATTATCGTCGGTTCTAAACTAAAATATGGAAAAGATGCGTCAGCTCATTTTTCGTGAAAAATCACTGAGCAAAACGTATCTTTTCAATGGTTTTTGGTTTGTGTGAAGCCTTAAAACCCTTGCTATAATAAGCTCCGCCGGCATTTTTCATATCGAAAATATGGAATTCTTTGAAGTTGGATACAACAATCCATCGCGGTCTGTCAGAATCTCGTGTGCACATTTTATAACATGTTCATGATTTGTCAGCAACATAAGGATACGAAGATTTGAAACCATGTGCTCTTCTGGACACTTTGTCTTGTGCGAGTGTTGTGGCAGATAAAAGTGATTCTAACTCTCGTGCTCTTTCGGACACTTTTTATCGTGTGCGCGATGAGGCGATGTCCTGCTACGAGCCTAGTGTCCTTGTGGATAACTCGGTCTTTTTTGGGAACGTCCCTTTTTTTCTTATGAATAATGCTAAAATGTTGAATGAAAGATTGTGGTGAATTGATGAAAGTGACGAATTCAGGCTAAAATAACAGAAGAAATCAACGGCAACGCGTTCGCATCCGGTCGGCGCGTCGTTCTGCGCAGGGAAGGAGAATACTATGAGCGATATTATGAGACCTCTGCCATTTGCAGACCTGATGAGATGGTGCCTTGACGAGTACAAGGCCAAAGGCAGCGTTTTTGGTTTGGATAAAGATGCCTTTTATGTCAATCGATCGGGAACCCAATATGTAACGCCTTTTGGCGATAAAATCGCTTCGGCGATAGGACCGGCCGCCGGCCCGCATGGACAGCTTGCGCAGAACATCATTGTGTCTTATTTGGCAGGTTCGCGTTTTATCGAGCTGAAGACGGTTCAGGTGATGGATGGAGAAGCGATTCGCAAAGCCGTTGCCAAACCCTGTATCAATGCCGAAGATGAGGCGTACAACTGTGAATGGTCGACGGAATTGACGTGCGAAGAGGCGATGGATGAATATATCAAAGCGTGGCTTGCGATCAAGGTGCTCGCTTTGGAGTTTGGGCTCTCTGACGGCAACGATATGGCGTTTAATATGAGCGTCGGCTACGACCTCAAGGGCATTCAAACACCGAAAGTCAACAATTTCATTGAAGGCCTGATTGACGCCTCCGATACGCAGCCTTTCCGCGAGGGAATCGCTTTCCTAAAAGGCCACGTCGAGCTCTTTAATAACGTGCGACTGGAAGACATCGAAGCTATCTCGCCCAACATCTGCCATTCGATCGCATTGTCTACACTCCACGGCTGCCCGCCGGATGAAATCGAGCGCATTGCGTCCTATCTTATTAAAGAAAAGCATCTCGATACGCTCGTCAAATGCAACCCGACGATGCTCGGCTATGAGCGCGTCCGCGGGATGCTGGATCAATTAGGCTACGACTATATCGCTTTCCCCGACAAACATTTTCTCCAAGATCTGCAATACGAAGACGCCGTGCCGATGTTCAATCGTCTTGCCGCGCTTGCGCGCGAGGAAGGTCTCGTATTCGGGCTGAAATTGTCTAACACGTGTCCTGTCGATGTGAAACGCAACGAAGTGCCTTCCGAAGAGATGTATATGTCAGGTCGTTCGCTCATGCCGCTGACCTGTAATTTAGCGCTTATGCTTTCTAAAGCTTTTGACGGCAAATTGCCGATATCTTATGCAGGTGGCGCCGACGCACTCAACGTCAACGAGCTGCTTAAAGTGGGCATTGGCCCTGTTACCGTCGCGACAACGGTTCTGAAACCGGGCGGATATCGCCGGTTTACCCAGATGGCAAAAGTGTCTGAAGAGCTGCTTGCTCCCTTTACGGGTCTCGATGTCGATGGGCTTGAGAGCATGGTGGAAGCTCTGATGAATAGCCCGCGGATGCAGAAGCGCTGGCGCGAAAAAGTCGGCACACGCAAGACGAATTCCGCCTTGCCGCTCTTTGACTGCGACAAGGCGCCATGCAGTCAGGGAGGCTGCCCGATCGAGCAGCAGATCCCGGAATACAACGCCCTCGTCGCCGCAGGCGATTACGATGGCGCCATGCGCGTTATCGCGATCGACAACGCGTGTCCGACAATTACCGGTATCCTGTGCGCTCAGCCGTGTCGCGAGCACTGTACACGTCTCGACTACGACATATCTTTGCACATGCGCGATGTGAAGCATGTCGCTGCGGAACATTCACAGGACGCTTATACGAAAAAAGTGAAACCCGTGCCGCTTCGCGAGGGCTTGAAAGTAGCCGTCGTAGGCGCCGGCCCCGGCGGTATCGCAGCGGCGTATTACCTCCGTCGGAATGGCGTTGAGGTCGACGTCTATGAACAGCGTGCCGCATCACACGGCATTGTTCGTTATGCGATCCCGTCGTTCCGTATTTCTGAAGAAGATATCGACCGCGACTATCGGATGGCAAAGGCCGTCGGCGTTCGCTTCTTTTTTAACACAAAAGTGGAAGATCCCGAGGCGCTGGATGAGGCTTATGATTACGTCATTTTGGCGGTAGGCGCGTGGGGCAAGGGTCGCTCCCCTGTTCGCGAAGGCAGTGACAAGGTGATCGACGCACTCGAGTTCCTGATCGATGTGAAAGAGAACGGAGCAAAAGATCTTGGTCGTCGTGTCGCCATCATCGGCGGCGGTGACGTCGCGATGGATGCGGCGCGCACGGCAAAACGCATGAAAGGCAATCCCGACGTCACCATTGTGTACCGCCGCACAGAAATGTACGCGCCCGCGTCGCAGGATGAATGGGATGGTGCGATGGCAGACGGTGTCGTCTGGCGCGAATTGCTTGCACCTCGTTCATACGACGGCAAAACGCTCGTCTGCGAGAGACAAAAACTGGGCGATTTCGATGAATCAGGTCGCCGTGCGTGTCTCGGCACCGGTGAATACGAAGAGCTGGCTTTTGACACGGTGATCGGCGCCACAGGCTCTACCGTGATCGGCGACATGTTTGATGCGTGGGGGATTGAATGCGATAAATGGGGTAACCCTTATGTGTCAGTTGCGATGGAATCTTCGATAGATGGCGTCTACGTAATCGGCGATTGCCGAAAAGGGCCTTCTACCGTCGTTTCCGCGATGGGCGATGCCAAAAAAGCGGCGCTCGATATCTTAGATCGCGAGGAGCTTCCAAACGACTTCGTACGCGTTGAAGTGGCGTTAGATGAGAAAGACATCGTCGCAAAACGAGGCGTGCTGGAGCTTCCGAAAGCCCCGGAGGAAGAAGGACAGCGCTGCCTCCACTGCTCGCAGGTCTGCCGCACTTGCACGGAAGTGTGTCCGAACCGCGCCAATATCGCCATTCATGTGGACGGTTTTGATCGCGAAGCGCAGATCGTGCACATCGACGGATTCTGCAATGAGTGCGGTAACTGCGCGACGTTCTGTCCGCACAGCGGTCGCCCGTACAAAGACAAACTGACGCTCTTCTGGTCAAAAGAAGATTTTGACGATTCGGATAACATCGGCTTCCTCAAGCTGGAAGACGGCGGCTATCTCGTCCGCGATGAACGCGGTCGCATCCTCGATGTGGAAGAAGGCGCGCTCGAAACGGCGCTCGACGATCGGATGGCCGACGTGATTCTCGCTTTGGAAGAACAGGAGCCTTGGCTGTTTATTGGTTGTTCGCACGATCGGGAGTAGTTCTGTCGCACAAAATGTTGAATCCTAAAATGAACGTGATATTTTCGATGTTTATACAGTCAGGATGCGTGCTTATAAAAACCGGAAAATGAGATTAATGGACAATGCGGCGGCGGTTATTACTGACCGGACGTGATATAGGTGAAAACAAAAGCGGGACATTCTTCCGACGTGATGAGTCTTTCAAACTGAACACAAGGATGAGAGAAAGAAGTTTTCGAGAGTTTTTGAAAATCCTCGAAATACAACGGCTACGTAAAGAGAATTCGGTTGCTGTTGGTTTTTTAAAAAGGAGCAAAACATGATTATTGGCAATGGCTATTTACTGACGAATGACGCCGAACATCCGTATATCAAAGACGGCGCTGTCCGCATTAAGGGAGACACCGTCGATCAGATCGGCGAGACTGCGGACTTGCGGGCAAAGTATCCGGAAGATGATTTTATCGATGCTGAAAGCCGTGTGATCATGCCGGGTATGATTAACGCACATACGCACATCTATAGCGCCTATGCGCGTGGCATGAGTGTCTCCGGACCAACGACGAATTTTTTAGAAATTCTTGAAAATCAATGGTGGGCGCTTGACCGCCGCCTGACCATGGAAGATAACGCATTGTCAGGATATCTTACCTATATCGAGAGCATCCGCAACGGCGTGACGACGCTCTTTGACCATCATGCAAGTCCGCATGCCGCAAAGGGCTCGCTCTTTGTGCTCGCCGAGGCGGCTAAGAAGATCGGTATCCGTGCCTCATTCTCCTTGGAGACGTCAGATCGCGCCGGCGAAGCCATTACCGATGAGGAGATCGAAGAGAATGTTGATTTCATGAAGACCGTCAACAAGGACGACCAAAGCATGATTAAGGGCATGTTCGGCATGCACGCGTCGTTCACGATTTCCGACAAAACGATGGGAAAAATCAAAAAGGCAATGGAAGGCGTCAACGGCGGTTACCATGTCCACGTCGCAGAAGGTCGCGAAGATCAGTACGACTCGCTCAAAAAATACGACTGCCCGGTGGTCGATCGCCTCTGGGGATGGGGTATCCTCGGTCCGGACACACTGGCAATTCATGCCGTCAATGTCAACAATCGCGAGCTCGATATTTTGAAAGATACGGAGACGAAAGTCGTGCACAACCCGATGTCGAACATGGGTAATGCGATCGGCGCGCCAAGAGTCGCGGGAATGCTCCAGCGCGGCCTCTGTGTCGGACTGGGTACAGACGCCTATACGCACGATATGTTTGAGTCGATGAAAGTGGCGAAAATCCTGCAATCGCATCGTCTGTCCGATCCAACCTACGGTTTCGGCGAGGCGCTTGCCATGCAATTCGATTACAATCCTGTCATTGCGTCTCACTTTTTCAAGCGCCCGGTCGGCGTCCTGAAACCGGGCGCTGCCGCAGACCTGATCACACTAGATTACGTGCCCTTTACGCCGTTTGGCGCTGACAACTGGAAAGGACATCTGTTGTTTGGCGCCTTTGGCCGGATGACAAACGACGTTATCATCAACGGCAAGACGGTCATGCGCAACCGCGAAATACTGACGATTGACGAAGAAGCGGTTTATGCTCGCACAAGAGAGCGTGCAGCTATCGTATGGGACGGCATTTAATGATTGAAGAAAAGAGAAAAGAAGCAACGGGTGTGCTGCTTCAAAACGGTCATATCGTCCTGCCCGACAGGACATATGTAGGCGATCTTCGGATCCGCGACGGTATCATCGCGGAGACGGGACATCTTGAACCGGAGGAAGGAGAGCGCACCCTCGATTGCTCTGGCTGCTATGTGCTTCCCGGCGGCATTGAGACGCATACACATCTTCAGCTCGAGTCGATGGGAACTGTGACGGCCGATGATTTTGAGACGGGAACACGCGCCGCGCTTTACGGCGGTACGACAACGGTCCTCGATTTTGCTACGCAGTTCCATGGCGAATCGATGGCCGAGGGACTCGCCCGGTGGCATAAAAAAGCGGAAAACAACTGTTATATCGATTACGGCTTTCATATGGCGCTGACCGAATGGAACGCTGATCTGAAATGCGAGATTGCCTCCATCGTCGACGGCGGCATCTCATCGTTCAAGATCTACATGGCCTACAAAAACAACATGATGTTGCAGGAAGATGAGATCTATGACGCGCTTTCTGAGACAAAACGGCTCGGCGCGACCGTCGGTTTTCATTGTGAAAACGGTCTTTTAATCGATGTGCTCGTCAAAGAAGCGAAAGCGCGCGGGAACACGTTGCCCTGGTATCACCAGTGGACGCGCCCGCCGGTGTTTGAAGAAGAGGCGATTACTCGTTTGGAAACGGTCAATGCGTTGCTTCATGCCGATCATTACGTCGTCCATCTTTCGACAGCGGACGGACTGAACGCGGCTTTAAAAGCGCGATCATCCGGGATTGAGGTCGTACTGGAAACCTGTCCGCAGTACCTGCTGCTTGACAATACGCGCTATGGCACAGAAATGTCGGAAGATTTCGAAGCCGCGAAGTATATCATGAGCCCGCCGTTGCGCGATAAACGCCACCAAGAGCCCCTTTGGGACGGACTTGCCGGCGGAGATATCCAGTTTGTCGGCACCGATCATTGCTCATTTAATTACCGCGGCCAAAAAGAGATGGGATTGGGCGATTTCTCGAAGATACCGAACGGCGCGCCGGGAATCGAGCTTCGCCTATTGCTGCTCTACACCTACGGCGTCGAAAAAGGTCGTATGGACATATCGCGGTATTCAGAAGTGACATCGACGAACGCGGCGAAATATTTCGGGCTTTATCCGAAAAAAGGGATCCTTTTGCCCGGAAGCGATGCCGATATCGTCGTTCTCGATCCCAAACCGGAGTGGCAAGTGACGTCGGATCTGCTCCACGAGAATTGCGATTACACGCCCTATGAGGGGTTTTATATGAAAGGCTCCGTGCGCGATGTTTTCTTGAGAGGTCAACAAAAAATCGCGTCCGGCAAACTGGCAAAAGACGTCCGAGACGGACAGTATCTAAAAAGAGGTCGCCCGTTGAAGGATATCATGTAAGGAGCGTAACGTTATGGCGTGGACATTAAAAGTAAACGGCGTCCTGTACGACATCGCGGAAGACAAACGGCTGATCGATTACCTTAGAGAGGATCTGGGACTTGTTTCCGTCAAGGACGGGTGTAGCGAAGGCGCTTGTGGTACGTGCTCTGTCATTGCCGACGGCAAGCTCGTTAAAGCGTGTGTACGACGCGTTTCTCAAATGGACGGTCAGTCGATCACGACGGTCGAAGGATTGAGCTCTCGTGAAAAAGAAGTTTACGTACACGCATTTTCGGAAGTTGGCGCCGTCCAGTGCGGCTACTGCACGCCCGGGATGGTGATCGCGGCCAAGGTACTTTTGGATAAAAATCCCGATCCGACGCGTGACGACATTGTGCGCGCTATCCATGGCAATTTATGCCGATGCACGGGCTATAAGAGCATTGTCAATGCTATTGAATTGGCCGCCCGCTTTTTCAGGGAAAATCTCGAGGTGCCTCTGCAGCCTGATGAAGCGGGGATCAACGATCGAACGCACCGGGCAGACGTAGCGGATAAAGTGCTCGGGGTCGGGAAATTTCCGGATGACTATCAATTTGACGATATGGTGTACGGTCAAGCATTGCGAACACGCTTCCCGCGCGCTCGTGTCGATCGCATTGACGTATCCCGTGCGCTCCAACATCCGGATTGCATCGACGTGCTGACTGCAGCAGATGTTCCGCAAAATATTATCGGCCATATTGTTCAGGATTGGAATGTCATGATCGCTGAAGGCGATACGACACATTATATCGGCGACTCAGTGGCATTAGTTGTCAGCAAGAAGCGCGAAAGTCTTCCCGAGATATTAGATCTCATTGAAGTCGATTACACACCGTTTGAGCCGATCGTGGATCCATTTGAAGCGATGAAGGAAGATGCGCCGAAGATCCATCCCAAAGGGAATATACTTTCTTCAGAGCATCTGCGACGCGGAGACCCTGAAAAGGCCATAAAAGAAGCGGCTTATACCGTGACGGAAACGTATCATGTTTCTTGGCAGGAGCACGCTTTTCTCGAAACGGAATGCGCGATTTCATGGCCCTCGGAAGATGGCGGCGTCCATCTGATCACGGCATCGCAGTCGATTTATGATGAGCAGCGCGAAGTTTCAAATATGCTTCAGTTGCCCAGAGAGAAAGTACATGTCCGTTCAGGACTTGTTGGCGGCGCTTTCGGCGGCCGCGAAGACATGAGCGTACAGCATCATGCGGCGTTGATCGCATGGAAAACGGGCCGTCGCGTGAAGGTAAAATTATCGCGATACGACAGCACGATTGTTCACACAAAACGACACCCCATGACGATGAAAATGACAACGTCGTGTGACGTCGACGGTTATGTAACGGCGCTAATCGCCGAGATCGTCGCCGACACGGGTGCCTACGCTTCGCTCGGCGGACCGGTGACGCAGCGTGCCTGTACGCACGCAGGCGGCCCTTACAATTTCCAAAATATCGATATCAAGGGCTATGCCGTTTATACGAACAATGTGGTATCAGGTGCGTTTCGCGGATTTGGCGTAACGCAGAGCTGTTATGCGATGGAGTGCAATCTGAACCTTCTGGCGGAAAAATGCGGTATCGATCCGTGGGAATTCCGCTATAAGAACGTCGTGCGCCCGGGCGATACGTTGCCGAACGGTCAGATTGTGGACGAAAGCTGCGGAATCGCGGAGTGTCTCGAGGCCGTGAAAGAGGCCTATGACTCAAGTCCGAGAGCCGGCATCGCCTGCGCGTTCAAGAACAGCGGCCTAGGTGTCGGCGTGCCGGATATCGGTCGTTGCCGTCTAGCTGTAAAAGATGGCAAGATCTACATCCTTACGTCGGCTGCTTGCACAGGGCAGGGCATCGCGCAGATGGTGATTTCCGTCACGTGTGAGACGCTCGGTTGTCCGCCTTCCACGACGGTCTATATACAACCGAACACCGATCTTACGCCGGATGCCGGAACCAGTACGGCTTCCCGTCAGACGCTCTTCACAGGGGAAGCGACTCGCCTTGCCGCGCTGCAGTTGAAAGAGGCGCTTGAAGAAGCGGGCGGCGATCTTCTCGCCCTCGAGGGTCAACACTTCGACGCTGAGTTCGGCCCTCCGACCGATCCTCTGGGCTCGGATAAAAAGAATCCAATAAGCCACATCGGTTACAGTTACGGCTGTGAAGTGGCGATCATCGATGAAAAAGGCGAACTAGAGAAGATGGTCGGCGCCTACGATGTCGGTACGCCCATCAACATCACGGCGGTTGAAGGTCAGATTGAAGGCGGCTGTGTCATGGGGCTTGGCTACGCGTTGACAGAAGATTTCATCAATCAGGACGGCATCCCGAAGTTTAAGCTCGGCACCTATGGTCTTTTCCGTGCGCGCCAAGTGCCGGTTTTGGAAACGCATGTTGTCCGCGGTCCGGGCATCAAGGAAGCGGCTTACGGTGCGCGCGGTATCGGTGAACTTGCCTGTATTCCCATCGCTCCGGCCATAGCGCACGCTTACAGCCGACTGGACGGTGTTATGCGCACGTCCCTTCCGATGGAAAACACTTTTTACCGAAAAAAAGCGCGCAAACCGTAACGATGTTCGAAAAAAGCGCGCAAACCGTAATAACGTCTCTACAGCACACTAGCTCCGGAAAGCGCCTTGGAAAGATAATGCGAGGTAGCATAAGTTAAGATTGAATTGCTTCAATAGCATATTCAAAAAAGTCGCTAAAGAGCGCATAAGGCAAATAAACTATTAAAAAGTGAGTATTTCACGTACTTTCATCATGAGAGCATGTGGAGCTTGACGACAAAATAGGCTAGTATAGAGACACTTTTACGGCGCTTTCCTAATGATAGCGCCGTAAATATAAGGGCGATAAATTTGTGACCACGATGCATCTTTGGCGCTTCTTTAATGCGGTGCAGTTGAGAATAAAGGGCAGTACAAGGGAGGTTTCTCATGAACGATAGCAGTCAATCTAAAGATGAAATGATGACGCGATGCGCAGCGGTAATCGTTGCGTCAAAACCGCTCGTTCATCAAGACACCGCCGAAGCTTATTTGCCCGCGATGCTTTCTATAGGCGACGTTACATATATTGAAAGTCTGATCATAAGACTTAAACTCGCGGGGGCGATGCCCATCGTCGTGGTCACAGGATTCGGAAACGACTTGCTCGAGCGTCATCTTGCAAAAATGAGCGTCGTTTGCCTCTACAATCCGGAGTGGTCGGAAACGTCGATCGGCGAAGACGCGTTACAGGGTCTTGACTACATCGAAAAAACGTGTAGTGCGTGCCAAAAGAATTGGATAGCGACGCCGCATGTGCCGAACGTTGAAGTCGATACTCTGATCCGACTTTCGCAGGAAGATCGAGATGCTCTAATTCCGGTTTTTGATGGAAAAGAAGGGGAGCCTGTCGTCGTCAGTCATTCGATGATTCCTCTTTTGGCGCAGCGTCTTGATGAAGGCTACGGGCGAGATCTTGTAGATCTTATGCTGCCTGACGCGCATCGCCTTCCGGTGGATGATCCCGGTATAAAGCCGCTTTTGGCACATGACGAGCAGACGTACTCTTCCCGTATGACGGATGGAGACATCATGCCGTTTCGTGTGAATCAGAAGCTGATTCTTGCGCGTGGTAAACCGTTTTTCGGGCCCGGACCGGCCACGCTTCTTCGTCTGGTTGATCAATGTGGCAACGTTCGTGCTGCTTGTCTTCGCATGAAACTTTCTTATAGCAAAGGCTGGCAAATCATCAATCTTTTAGAAAAGCAACTTGGTGTGGACGTCATCGCTCGTCAACCCGGAGGCGCGGAAGGCGGAAGCAGTCAACTGACAGATAATGGTCGTGCCTTGCTTCGAGCCTACGAAAACTTAGTAGCGGCGAGTCAATCACATGTTAACGCGCTTTTTGAGCAAATCTTCACACCTTTTTTGCAAGAACTTCGCAACAACCCAAAAAATGAATGTAATGATTAGAATATATATGCAAAGGATCGTTAAAAAATGACCATTATCAAGACTCAACGCAAAATCCAAGTTGGCCGTGTGTGGTACGAGGCGCCGCCTGTTTATGAACTTCGCGATATTTTGATTCGAGGCAACCGTCTTTATGGCGACCGTGTCGCCGTGCGCTGGCGCGTTCGTCCTCAAGACAAAACAGTGCAGGAGCGAACGTATCGGGAATTTTCTCGAGATGTCGTTGCGGTGCAGTCTTGGTTGGCAGAACGTTTACCTAAAGGAAGTCGAATCGCTTTGGTGGGCGAAAACAGCTACCTTTGGATGGTGGTCTGGCTCGCTGTCGCATCCGGCTTCGGCGTGATCGTTCCCATCGATCGTCTCCTCAGTATGCACGAAGTCAAGGCGATTCTTCGACGTTCAAACGCTCCCATGTTGATTTACGACGCAGCGTGGCATGAGAAGATCGGCGACTTGATGGAGGATGCGCCCGGGCTCGAGTGGCGCGCTGTTATGGATCGCGGTCTAATGAAGGATGAGCAGCGACAATCACTGCGCGATGAGATAGCAATTGATCCTAAGCTATTCCTCCTTGACGATGTGCTTTTTTGTGAAAAGAGCGCTTTCTCGCCCACCGGTTCCCCTGTTTCAGAAGCACCTATGAACGCATCGTCTTCTAATGCTGCGCTGCCTAATGAAGAAGCATTAGTGACGCTAGGGTCTTCGCTTTCTCAAGAGATACTGTCTTCTCAAGAAGTTCCGGCAACTGTCAATCCTTCGGAATCTGCACCGAGGGAAGGAACGGTGTCTTCTTATGGCGAAAGCGAAGAAGATTATGGGCTGTTGCCACTAGCCTCCGTTGAAGATGATGCTGCGATTCTCTTCACATCGGGGACAAGCGATACGTCCAAGGCGGTCATACTCACCAATAAATCCATCGCGGCGGATCTTCGCGCGCTTTTGGGATCGGTCTCTTTTCCGGATCCACTGCAAACCTTGTCGATCCTGCCGCTGCATCACGCTTTTGAGAACACGTGCGGTTTTCTTACAGTGATGACCTTGGGCGGCACCATTCACCACAATGACGGTCTGCGCTACATCGGGCGCAACCTCTGCGAATATAATGTTCAACTGACCGTCGCGGTACCGGCGATTTTAGATGCCATGAAGCGTAAGATTTTGCGAGAAGCTGAGAAGCAAGGGCGCTTGCGAAAGTTGAAAATCGGGCTGGCACTATCTACATTGCTATATAAACTCGGTATTGATAAGCGTCGAGCAATCTTTCGCGATGTTCTTGATCAGCTCGGCGGACAGTTTAAATACGTTATTTGCGGAGCCGCACCGGTGTCGCGCGATACGCTTTACTTTTTCCGTGCGATCGGCGTCGAAGTGCTCGCCGGGTACGGTTTGACCGAGGCATCTCCCGTTGTCGGCGGAGGCAACACGATGGTCAACAGGTACGGCACGACGGGAGAGCCGCTTGCGGGTGTAGAGGTGGCCATTGATGATGACGGGTCGGGTACGGGAGAAATCTTGGTGCGTTCCGATATCGTGATGAAGGGCTATCTTGACGATCCGGAGGCGACGGCCGAAGCGATCGATGAAGACGGCTGGTTGCACACGGCGGATGTTGGACGCTGGACGCGTCATGGAAGTTTGAAGATCACCGGCCGCAGCAAATCGATGATCGTCTTGGCAAGCGGCAAGAAAGTGTTTCCGGAAGAGATTGAAGCGCTGTTGAGTCAAGACGCATTGATACGCGATGCGCTGGTGTTTGGACATAAATCTGCGTCGGGCGATATTGTCGTGACGGCAAAACTGGTGCTCGACCGGCAGGTGCTCCAAGATCTTCTCCAACGCGAGCCTACCGAAGATGATTACTCAAATGCCGTAGAGGCGTTGATTGCAAAAGTCAACCGTACTTTACCTTCATTTAAAGTCATTCGTTCTTATTTTTACAGTTTTCAAGACATGGTGAAGACGACAACGTTAAAAGTGCGCCGCCATATTGAAATGTCTCGTCTTGATGAATTTATTCGCAATTCAAAAGCAACGTGGCAGCAGCTGCGAGGTAAAAACATTGACCTTATGATGGAGCATCAGCAAGGGAAAAAGTAGTGAATATCATTGCAGAAACGCTTGCATAGACTGGTAATCTGACCCTGACTCCGAGTTTAGATAGGGGTTACTGAACAAGTCAACTATTAGTACTTTGTCATACCATCGCAGCCAATGTCTGCCGTCTTTTTGTGAAAAATCGCATGGAAAAAAGAAGATAAAAAGATCTCTCGGGATCTTTTGCAAATTCATCACCAAGAAGGCAAGGTGAGCCTGTGTTTTGCTCGTTTCTTGCAGCCTCGTTTTCACAAGTCTCAAGCTGTAGCGACTAAGGTGCACTTGTTTCGCGTTTGACATCCGTTACAGACATACGGCGGCTTCTCCAACTTTGGACAGTCTTCAAGCTCAAAGGACGGACAACGTGGCGAGCATCCTTGTTGACAGTACGCGCAGTTTGTTTTCCTACAGTACAGTTTTCCGCAAAGCAATCGCTCTTGGCAGTTCCTTCGATGACGACAGGGGTTATATGGCCATCCATAGGCGCCGGAGCATTGAACAGTACGGTTCTGTTTGACTTCTTGAGAAATCGTCGTGGGCGATTTGCCAAGATCTTTTGCAATCTTACGAAAAGAACATTCCGCATTAAGCTTTTGCATGATCCTTTGACGATCTTCCATCGTCAGATGTTTGTGCTTTGACATAGATACCTCCTTGTGGGAGGTCTGTGCCGAGGGGAATCATTCTCTTGTCAAGAAAGTATAGCGGAAAGGTCACGCAGATGAATTAACGTTGTGTCAAAGTAAACAGAACAGGCAACTTGCCAGATTAAACTGGACGACCCGCGATTCTCACTGTCCAACTTACTTTGGCATTCAGCTTACTTCATAATTATTTCGGATTTCGGATCATTGTTATTGTGTTGGAAAAATGATTGTGATATAATTATTCAGAATTGAAAAGTGAGGCATTAGTGAGTCATTAATGATTAATTCTGGCAGTTTTAATGTTTTTAGAAAAGTAGAATCCGTTCCCATACGTGATAAGGTTGCGTCCGAGATACGCCGTGCAATCTTTGCGGGGGTTTTTAAAGCAGGCGAAGAACTCCCTCAGAGTGACATTGCTGAGAAAATGGGCGTTTCAAAGACGCCTGTGCGAGAGGCTATTCAAATTCTAAAATATGAAGGTCTCGTTGAGCATATACCACATCGTGGAGCATTTGTAAAAGCCATTTCAACTGATTATGTAAGAGAACACTACGAAATGCGCATATTACTTGAAGGCGACGCCACTAGACGGGTGTGCGGAAATAGCGAAGCATATGAACAATTGTTAATTATTCATAAAAAAGAAATTGAATGCTACGATAATGAAGACCTGAATGGCTGGACTGTTTGTAATGAATACTTACATAAAACTATATGGCATTATTGCGGTAATTCTCGATTGGAGACATATCTTTTTCAACTTTGGATGGGACAGCCAGGTGATTTTGGACATAATTTGGCCGATATGAAAGCATCCTGCAGCGATCACTGTGAGATAATTAAATCCATTGGAGAGAATGATCCTGAAATTGCTTGTGAGCTAATGCACAAACATTTGACACGAGCAATGCAACAACGTCTGAATATCGAGATATAGGATAGGTGCCATCTTGTATTTTTTCATATTAGTTTTTGGTCGTTCAGATCTTTTTTCAAGGTTCACCTAAAAAATTTATGCAAGTTAAGATTTCTTTAATCCCGGATTTCAATTTTTTGGCGGTTTTCGATAGTTTCATTATTTAAAGAGTGTTGACTAACTGTTTGATCTCCTCGCGAACGGCATCTTTGCCCTCTTACGCGTGAATTGTTTGCAATATCCGCCTAAACAATTTTATCCTGATTTTTGTGCTGTTGTAGAAAAAATTCTATGGAAATGCATTACATAGTGCTGAAAATGAGCTTCTAAAAAGACTTCCTTCACAGATTTCACTGTGCCCAGGTAACGATTTCCTATGATCAAAGTACGCTGGACAGCTCCCTGCTGTTCAGTCACTATAGAAAAAGTGACCAGCTTTCTTTATCTTCCTTCATCCCTTCTTTGGTTCGTTAGGGCAGCTTCTGAGCCCAGAAACTCATCCAATGTTTCTCTCACGCTTTTGAACCAAATGAAGAAATTCTAATTGACAAAATCATAGAGTGCTGTTATTATTAACGCAAAATATTTGATAATTAATCCGAAATTTCTTTTTTGTTTTGTTTAACCTTGACAGAGAAATACGATCAACGTGACTGAAACAGTTATTTACGGGTAAGGATATGAAGATACTATGAGCATCCAAACACTTTCGATGTCTGAAGTTCTTGCCATGTACGCTCTGTCTATAAGATTGGACAGAGTATCCTCTTTGGTATCGAAAAATGCAAAAAAGCATTTTTTAGATACCATCGCTTGTATTTTGGGAGGTTTTTCATCAGAATCCACGCGTGCTGTCAGTAATTATATGAGTAATCGGCAGTATACCAGCGAGTCCTCTGTTTTAATGCCTAGCATGATAAAAACTGATGCTGAATTTGCGGCTTTTATAAATGGAGTCAGTGCGCATGCCTTGGATTATGATGATGTCAGCACTGCTATGATTGGTCATCCGAGTGCAGTGGTGGTGCCAACGGCACTAGCTTTGGGTGAAGCCTTAGGTTCCTCCGGAGAAGAGGTGTTGACGGCCTATATCGCCGGAGTGGAGGTATGTGCGTTGTTGGGGCTTAGTTTGAACCCTCGTGACGCTGTCAATGGATGGCACAGCACAAGCACAATCGGAATATTTGGTGCGTCAGTTGCTGCTGCGCGTTTGATCGGTCTCTCATTAAACCAGACCGTTGATGCACTGGGCATTGCAGGCAGTGAAGCTTCGGGACTGCGGGCAAATACTGGAACAATGGTAAAGTCCATACACGTTGGGCGTGCAGCCCAAAAAGGAATATTCTGTGCGAAGCTTGCTGAATGCAATATTCATGCTTCAAAGTTAATTTTTGAGGCGCCATTTGGAATAGGCTGTGCTATGTCGAACGGTTTTTGTGAAAAGGCGCTGATAGATGCTATTGAGACAGGTCGATCGGAATTTACCTCTGGAACTTTGGTTAGCAAGCAATGGCCAGTTTGCTATGCTGCTTATAACGCTGTGGAAGCTGCTATCACAATTTCTGAAAAAAATAGCATAAAATGGGAGTGTATTGACCACGTGCTTTGCAGAGTATCCCAAAGCACCAGAGATATGTTGCCTTACGATATACCATCTGAGCCTTTACAGGGTAAATTTAGTCTTCCGTATTGTATAGCTGCAGCTTTACGTTGGCAAAATATTTCAATAGAGGATTTTTCTGACGATCGTTTTAGTTCTTTAATCGGATTTTTGCCCCGCATCAAAGTTGAAACGGACAAATCTCTCATGAATAGTGCATATCTTGATGGACGAGATACTACAGAGTTACTAATAGTAATGAAAAATAGAGACAAGTATTTTGAGCGAGTAGATTCGCCACGGTTATCCTCTAATTTACTGGAGCGCAACAAGATCGCGAGTTGCACAGGAGTAGATTTCAGTTCACAATCTCTTTTCTCACTTGAAAACGCTGTATATAACATTGAAAATGCGCTGAGTCTATCGGAACTCTTGAACAGTATTATGGCATGCTTTGAGAATATTCATTATCAGGAGGCCAATTTGTGAAAGATGTTTTGACAATCAGCTGTGTAAATTTTGCAACAGCATGGAGAAAAAAAGAAGCTAATCTAAAGCGTATTTTGGAATATATTGAGTCAGCAGCGCGATGTGGAACAGATGTTATCGTTTTTCCGGAAATGTGCCTCACTGGTTACGACGATGCAGATAAAACTTCTGACTTGCCATCCGCTGAGCGCCATTCCTGCCTTATGGCAGAGACAGTTCCCGGACCATCTACGACAGAAGTAGCTAAAATAACTGAAAAATATGGTATTTATGCGGTTTTCGGGATGCCGGAAAGGGATTCAAATAATTCTGAGCTCTGTTATAATGCGGCTGCTGTTATTGGCCCTCAAGGCGTTATAGGAACCCACAGAAAAACTCATTTACCTTTTTATGAGATGAAATGGGCACAACGTGGTGACTATCCATTTATTTTTGAAACACAGTGGGGGCCAATCGGTGTCACTATTTGTTATGAATCATATGTTTTTCCTGAGTTGGTCAGATACTATCGCGCAATGGGTTGCCGTTTAGTTCTGAATGTAACAGCCGCCGGTATTTTGCCTGGAGAGACCGTCACACGAGAAAACGTTCGTGATTCGATAGAATATCATGTTGCCAATAACTCAGTGTATTATGCAACTGCAAATCTTTTCGGTAAAGAATATGAACAGGATTATATGGGTGGAAGCAGTATTGTTGGGCCGGGTAACAAGAGCACATCTTATTATTATTATGCTGGAAAGCCCTTTACCGATCCGGACGCCGCAAATGGTGTTATGGTTACCGCTACAATAGATCTTTCACTTGCAGAGCGTTCATTTTTAACTTCTCAATGGCATTCCGATGATCAAAGCAAGTTGCCAGATTATCGGCCGGAGCTATATATAAAGCTAAATGAAGAGATCCAACGAAAATTTGGAACATATGTGAAGAATGATGTTAAATAAATGCGGAAAAATTCATTGTGGAATAATGTTGAATCATTGAGCAATCAAAGAATCATATGAACCGTGTGGATAACACAAAAAACCTGGAAGGGGGTTTTTTACACATGGAAAATCGATTGGAAATGAAGGGGATTACGAAGAGTTTTGGTGGTGTTCATGCTCTGACAAGCGTTAATTTCAGTGTGCGTCCTGGAGAAATTCACGCTTTGATTGGAGAAAATGGCGCCGGGAAATCAACATTGATGAGAATACTATCTGGTGCTTGTAATTCAGATTGCGGAGAAATAGTTATCAATGGACGGCCTGCAAGTATTAAAAGTCCTATGGACAGTGTTAAGCTGGGGGTCGCCGTTATCTATCAGGAATATGCTCTTGCCACCGATCTCACAGTAGCGGAGAATATTTTCCTCGACAATATTACAACTGGAGGAAAAATTGTTAACTGGAAACGCCTCGAAAGAAAGGCACAGGAACTACTTGCGAAGCTAAATTTTAGTGATATTGACGTAAACGCTAAGGTATCTGATTTCAGCATGGCATATCAGCAGGTAGTAGAAATTTGCAAAGGACTTTCGAAAGATATTTCTATTCTTGCTCTGGACGAGCCAACTGCTCTGCTTTCAAACAAAGAGGTGGACAAACTCTTCGAATTGCTCATTACCTTGAAAGATAGAGGTGTTAGCATCATCTACATCTCCCATCGTCTAGAAGAAATTTTTCAAATATCTGACCGCATTTCTGTCTTAAAAGATGGTTGTTTTGTCGGCACGGTGGATACTGCTGATACTGATAAGCAATCCCTTGTGGGCATGATGGTCGGTAGAAATTTGAATGATTACTATCCAAAGCGAGAAGTTAAAATAGGCGATGTTATATTCGAGGTCAATAATCTAAACTCGGGTAAGGAGACTAAAAATGTGTCATTCAATATACGATCAGGCGAGATTCTTGGACTTTACGGGCTAGTTGGATCTGGACGAACAGAAACGGCTCTAGCCATTTTTGGATTACGCTCAATAAGTAGTGGAGAAATATTTCTGGAAGGAAAAAAGGTAGAAATAAAGAACCCCAAAGAAGCTTTTCGACATGGCATAGGATATCTCTCCGAGGACAGAAAGCATACAGGTCTTCTGCTGGATATGTCAATAAAACATAACATCACACTTAGTGCGATAGATAAATTTACTTCTGGATTATTTTCATCAATTAACCTTAAAGAAGAGAATAATTATGCATTAGGAGAGGTGGAAAAACTTGCTATACATACCAACAACATAAACAACCTGACTTCAAGCCTTTCAGGAGGGAATCAACAGAAAGTTGCAATAGCTAAGGTTCTCGCGCCTAAATGTAAAGTAATTATTATGGACGAACCAACGCGTGGCGTTGACGTCGGTTCTAAAAGGGAGATATATCATATCATGAATATGCTTCTGGAGAGAGGGTGTGCCATACTTATGATTTCATCTGAGATGGAGGAAATCATCGGAATGTGTGACAGAGTCCTAGTTATGCATGAGGGAACTATCAATGGAGAGCTTGATAAAAGTGAAATCAATGAGACTCGATTGATTAGTTTAGCTATGGAGGTAGATTGAATAAATATGAAATCATATAAAAAAATACCAAAATTAATAGGCAACATGGAAATGCGGGAATGGATACTCAAAAACAGGGTAATTATTGTACTTGTCTTTTTGGTAATTGTTTCAACTATTATGTCCCCGCATTTTTTGACTATTACTAATTTATTCAATATTTTACGTCAATACAGTTTGTATATTTTAATGGCAATTGGTATGTTATTTGTACTCCTAACAGGCGGAATTGACCTTTCGCAAGGCTCAATAGTTGGAATATGTGGCCTTACACTGGCGATTACTCAAACCAGCTGGGGATGGGGTGAACAGAACGGTTTGGGACTTCTTATGAGTATATTGCTTTGTGTTGCTGTAGGAATGACATTTGGCGCTTTTAACGGTTTGCTAATTGCCTATGGGAATATGCTTCCCTTTATTGTCACACTTGCTACTAGTACAGTCGGCAGGGGTATATGCTATTTGTTGTCAAACAGTCGACCGGTTCGTCTTATGAAAACAAATAATTCGAGTAAACTGCTGATGCATATAGCGTCAAAAGGCGATCCTGTTCTGGGTTTTCCGTACGGCGCTACGGTGGCAATAGTGTTTGTGTTAATATTCGCATGGATACTCAAATATACGAAGTACGGTAGAATGACAATCGCCACAGGTAGTAATTCTTCTGCTGTTCGGTTTGCAGGCATAGATGTTAAAAAGTATACATTTTATCCATATGTTCTCTCCGGCGTTTTTGCTGCACTTGCTGGCATAATACTCACTGGGCGCACCGCCAATGCCACCGTTGATGCAGGAACAGGATACGAATTCGACGTAATTGCTGGCTGTATTATCGGAGGAGCGAGTCTGAACGGAGGGCGAGGAAGCGTACTATACTCCGCGATTGGTATGCTGACTCTCGCGTTGATAACAAATATCTTGAATCTTTTAAGCCTTGGTGCAGCTCCTCAACAGATTATTAAAGGCATAATTATATTGGTCGCTGTGTTCATGTCAGATTCATTAAAGAAAAAGAATGCGACAGAATAACTTAATTATTTTGTAACTTAATTATAGTAAAAAGGAGGCACTGAATCGTGAGAGCATTTTCAACAACAAGCTGGCCCAATGTCGTTTTTGGGGATGATGTTTCAAAGAATACCGGAAGATTATTAAAAGAATCCGGAGTTACTAAGGTCATGGTCGTTTTTGACAGGGGTATATTTGAAGCAGGTATAGTGACTCCCATACTGAATGTCATAGACACAGAGGGTATAGAAATTGTCGAATTTGGTAAAGCTCTGCCAGATCCGCCAGACACCGTTATTGAGGAAGGAGCACTACTGGCGAATAGCCAAAACATTGACGGAATACTTGGAATTGGCGGTGGAAGTTCTATGGACACTGCGAAAGTAATAGCTGTATATCGCCATTGCGAGCCACCACTCAACCAATATTACGACGGCGCTGCGAAAGGAAATCCCAACTTTAAAACACGCCGTGATGCAACATTGATTTTGATACCTACAACTTCGGGAACAGGTGCAGAAATGACTGCTGGTGGTGTCATTACGGACACAACCGCGAATGCTAAAAGGTCATTTCCGTCTATGAAAGCACAAGCTGACCTTGCCATACTTGATCCTGTACTGACTCTTGGGCTGCCACCCCATATTACGGCAACCACTGGCATGGATGCCCTTTGTCAGGCTGTGGAGTGCATGACCAGCAACAGGAGAAATGTACGAACGGACATGATCTGTGGTTATGTGATAGAGAACATATGGCGCTATTTGCCGATTGCATGGGAGAATGGAGATGATCTTGAAGCAAGAGGAGTGCTTATGAACGCTGCAAATCTTTCTCTTTCAAATGGCGGTGCAACAAATATGGGCCACGCAATTGCAACGGCTATGGGAGGACGTCTCAATATTGTTCACGGTCACGCCTGCGCCTTAGTATTGCCAGAGCAGGTTCGTTTTGTTGCAGATGTGGCTGATAGAGAAATCCGCATAATTGCACAAAAAATTGGTCTTAATCCCAAAAGTGTAAATATTGCAGATGATGTTGCTTTGGAAATTAATAAGCTTCTCAAAAAGTTCGACATTAAAACGCCAAAGGAAATGGGCATCTCTAAGAATGATTTTCTCTCTATTAGCGACGAAATATTTGGTGCGCAGAGTTTTTTCTTTACTCGTATGGACAAAATGCCAACAGAAGATGAAATGAAAAAAATATTGATCAGAATATTCGGATAAAATAAATCGAAAGGAGACGAGCTGTTCTACTGTTGTTAAATGGCTACAAAACAAAAAATGTCAATAAGAAAAATGTTTCTCAATGTTAACGGTGTTCAAAAGATGATCGTTTGTGACCCCGAGGTAGATACTCTCGCTGATGTTTTACGAAGACTTGGCTTGACAGGTGTTAAAATCGGTTGTGGCAAGGGTCAATGTGGAACGTGTACAGTTATCCTCAACGGCAAAGTGGTACGCTCTTGCACAAGGAAAATCAAAAACATTGAAGATAATGCCTGCGTTGAGACTATTGAAGGACTCGGCAGTGCTTCACACCCCCATCCATTACAAAAAGCGATGGCAACCTACAATGGAATCCAGTGTGGGTTTTGCACACCTGGCTTTATTATGTCAGCCAAAGGACTCCTAGCGGAGAATCCGTCACCAACTCGAAATGAAGTGAGAGCGTGGTTTCAAAAGAACTATAACGCCTGCCGTTGCACTGGATATAAGACTATTGTCGATGCGGTTATGGCTGCTGCTGCAGTAATGCGTGGTGAGAAGCCTATTGAAAGTCTTGATTTTTCGGTACCCGCTGACGGTACTATTTACGGAACAAATTATCCGCGCCCATCAGCCATGACAAAAGCTTTGGGAGCTGTGGATTACGGAGCAGATATAAACGAAAAGCTGCCAGACGGCTCGTTATATCTTGCACCCGTTTTTTCCGGAGTAAGCCATGGTCGTATTCTCCGGATCGACTGTGACGAGGCGCTCTCGATGGAAGGCGTTGTTCAAGTCATAACTGCAAAAGACGTCAAGGGCTCAAACCGTATCACTGTTCCTGTTGGCAAGTCCAGAAGTAAAGCAGATGGAAATGAATGGCCAATACTGGCGGATGAAAAGGTATATCGATATGGTGACATTTGTGCTCTCGTTGCCGCAACGAGTCGTGCTCAAGCTCGTGCAGCTGCAAAAAAAGTAGTCGTAAACATACAACAATTACAGGAATATATGACCGTTCTTGAAGCAGTGGCGGATGATGCAATGCAGATCCACGACGGAATACCCAATGTTTTTCTTGAACAACCTCATTTTTGGGGAAATGATACAGCCTCAATTATGGATAACGCAGAATATGTGGCTGAAGACAGTTTCTACACTCAAAGAGAGCCTCATCTCGTTTTGGAGCCAGAATGTGCACTATCGTACTATGACGACAATGGTAATCTAACCATACAATATAAATCACAGTTTGTGTATTTGATGAAAAGCGCATTAGCTGATGGCATTGGGATGCCAAGGGAGAGGATACGTATCATAGGAAATCCATCCGGTTCGAGTTTTGGTTACACCATGTCACCAGCGATGCCCGCACTAATGGGGGTTGCGACTATAGCGACCGGAAAGCCCTGCGCTCTTACAATGAGCTATGAGGAACATCAACGATTTACAGGTAAGCGTGCAGCTTCTTATTCAAATATACGCATGGCCTGCGACAGTGTAGGCAAACTTCAGGCGATGGAATATGAAATCGCTTTTGACATGGGTCCTTATCCATTTCTCGCAGGTAGTCTTACGGACAAAGTCCCAACTTTTATGGGATGTCCATATACAATACCGAATGTTAAAGGCCTCTCGAAAACGGTTTTTACAAACCACTGCTATCAGGTAAATTACAGGAGCTATGGCGTAGTGCAAACTACAATGGCTACTGAGCAGATTATGGACGAGCTTGCTGAAAAGCTTGGAATGGATCCCTTTGAATTCCGTTATTTAAACGTATATCGCCCCGGCGATTACAATGCTAATGGAAATCAGATGGACAGTTATAATCTTCCAGAAATGATGGATTTAATGCGTCCTGAATATATACAAGCTAAGAACGATGCAAAGAAGCTCAGTACATCAAATATAAAATTTGGCGTCGGCTTTTCATGTAGTGTATTCAAAGCATCAGCTGGTGCAAACGACCAGAGCGAAATATACCTCGAATTAAATCCGGATGGAACAGTTACTCAATTTAATACTTGGGCGGCTATGGGGCAGGGAAGCGATATAGGTACTCTTATACATACTTATGAAGCTTTGAGGCCATTAGGGCTTCGACCCGATCAAATCAAGATGGTACAGAACGATACTAAATTTTGTCCAAATTCGGGACCGGCGGCCGGTAGTCGTTCTCATTTTGCCAACGGAAATGCAACTATCGATGCGGCAAATAAGCTCATGGATGCCATGAGAAAACCCGATGGCTCTTTCCGTACCTATGATGAAATGATAAAAGAGGGTATAGCAACAAAATATTCTGGTGTATATTCATCAATGGGAGTTTCTGGAATTGAAGTGCCAAATCCCAACACAGGACAAGGCAGAGATTCTGTATGTTATGCATATTCGCTTATGCTTGCGTTGGTCAGTGTCGAACTCGCTACAGGGAAAACGAAGGTTGAGCGTTTCCGCTGTTTGTCTGATGTGGGGCAGATAGGTTCCGTTCATGCGGTTGAGGGTCAGGCATATAGTGGCATTATGCATGGCATAGGAACTGCACTTTCGGAAGACTATTCAAATTATAAAAAGCACTCAAACATTATGGGAGCAGGTTTTCCGTATATAGAAGAGATACCGGACGATGTGGAAATCCGGTTTATGGATACGCACCGTGAAGCAGGACCATATGGCTCTGCGGGCTGCGCTGAGTCTTATCAATCTGGCCCTCACTCCGCAGTTATAAGTGCGATTTACGACGCTTGTGGAATACGAATAAAGGAACTTCCGGCAACGCCTGACAAGATTGTCAGGGCCTTGGAGAGAAAGGCCATGTGTGATGATGAGCAATATAGACCGTATTATCTTGGCTGTAATTGGGGTGAAAGACTTGAAGAAATGAGGGCTAGTCCAGTATAACAAGAATAAAAAGTAAAATATGAAATGATAGTAAAGAGGGAGGGGGTGTCTCAAAACACTTAACAAAGTGATTGAGGTACCCTCCTTCATGTTGAAAGGCATGAAAACAGCTAGCATCAACACCTAGCGATTTCGTGATTTTTCATTTTTCGACTGTTAATTGCTTGACGACTCCGACCAAGCCAAACCAAGTAATATTATCCGCGAACTCGTCTCTTAACTCTTAACAAAAAACAGGTTGAAAGCGTTTTCAAGGATTTTGGCGAACAGTTCTCGGCATTGGCCACCCTGTTATTCGCGGATTTGGTTTTTCCTTACCGCAGGTCAATGGTCCGCCGAGAGCCTTGCTGCCTTAAAGCGCGAATCACAAAAAATGTGTCAGCAGGGTCTGCACGCAAATGGCTCATACCTTTTCGGTTGCCAAAACCCTTGGAGACGCCTTCAGTTATGACGTATGGGTCACGCACGTTGTCTTTTACTCTACTTGTGTTGTTTAGCTCGCTTTTCTGACATTAAAATGGCCGGTCATCATGCCCCATATGAAGCATGCCAACTCCCGGGCGACCGCTGTGATGGCTACGTTGTATCTCTTGCCTTGTCGGATCATTCGATAAAACTTGCGTCGCAATCGTTCGTTAGCGCGGTCAGCATACGCTATGACCTTTGAATCATTTCCTCTTTGTCTTGCCTTTAAAGCTTTGGATTTATAGCCTATTTGCCCCCGACCGATCGAATGAGCAGCCTCGATAAGCAAACGACGCATCTCAGCATTCCCTGCTTTAGTAATACCGCCACGGCGAATATTCTCACCGCTCGACTGTTCACTAGGATTCAGACCGAGATAACTGGCAAAATAATGCGCCTTGGCGAAGCGGGCAAAGTCTCCTGTCTCAACAAGAAGGGACAGACTGGTATGAGTTTTGATCCCAATGAAACAGGAGAGTTGCTGCACCCGTTCACGGTAGCGATCGCCGGCAGCAAGTTCGTTAATCCGTTCATCGAAGACGGCTAATCGAGTCACATGGGCGTCATAGGTGATCAGATATTCGCCCAAAATCTCCCTGTTCAACGAATCAAGTGGTAGCTGGCGTAGCCAATCGAGATGGAGCTGTGTCCAATTGCTTCGACCGGCGGCAAAATGTCTCCCTAACCGCAAACAGAAGGCATTAATTTGTTGCTTAATTTTCTTTAATGCTTGATGGTGATCGTTGCGCATACGGATGTAATCGCGAACTTGTTCATCCTCCGCCGTCGGTATATATACCGACTGATAATCTCCGTATGCTAAACATTTTGCAATGTGCTCAGCGTCACGCTTGTCTGTCTTGATGGCGTGTTTCGGACGTTGCTTCATGGTAGATGGTGCTAAAATGATGCACTCCAATCCTGCAGCGATCATCTCGTTATAGAGTGAGCAACCTGAATATCCCGTCTCATAACCACAAACAAACTGAGCAGATATTCCGGCCTTCTCAAGCTGTACCGTCATTTTCGCCAAGTAGCGTTTTACACTTGCTACGGTCGGTTCCAGCTTCATGTGACCAAAGATCTTGTCTTCAACGAAGAGTTCAAACTGAACACAGTAAACTGTATAACTTGTAAGGTGGACATCC
>JAAZKK010000070.1 GCA_012799825.1 Clostridiaceae bacterium
ACGACTATATCGAAACAGGCTCCCTTATCTCGATAAAGAAAAATGTGAAAAATATCCTGATACCCAGTGAAGAACGAAAGATCGAAATGTTTCCCATGGATTTTGAAGAATTTCTTTGGGCAACTGGGGACAATACCACTAATGCGCTTCTAAGAAAAATTTATAACGAGAAAATTTCATTAGGACAGAGGCAAAACAGAGATTTAATGAGAAAATTTAGACTGTATATGCTTGTCGGAGGTATGCCGCAAGCTGTGAACGCATATCTGGAGACTAATAATTTTAAGTATGTGGATGAGGTAAAGCGAGATATTATTAGTCTTTACGAGGAAGACTTTTACAAGATTGATCCAAGTGGCAAAATATCCATGCTATTTGCTGCAATTCCCTCGGAGTTGAGCAGAAATTCTTCAAGGTACCAAGTATCCAGCGTGTTGAAAAACCATAGAGCATCGGCAATATCGAACGAAATCGCTGAGCTAGTATCCTCTAAAACAGTTCTCATTTCCTATCATGTGAATGATCCGGCCATCGGAATGACAACAAGTTTGAACACGGAGCAATTCAGGCTTTTTATGGCGGATACCGGTCTCATGGTAACACTCATGTTTAAGGACAAAGAATTTACTGACAACATCATTTACGAAAAGTTGTTGAGCGATAAATTGTCAAAAAATCTAGGTTTATTTTATGAAAATACCGTTGCCCAAACGTTAACTTTTAACGGGATAAAGTTGTATTACAACACTTATTATGATGAAACTCAGAAGAGGATTTTCGAAGTAGACTTTCTATTAGCAGATGGCCATAAAGTCAGCCCTATAGAAGTAAGGTCATCAAAGTATAGAGTTCATAGGTCGATTGACGAGTTTTCGAAAAAATACTCAGACAGAATTAATTCAAAGTATGTCGTACATACGAAAGATTTGTACAAGAAGGGCGACTTGCTTTATTTGCCATTCTATTTGGTTCAATTCATCCGATAGTTTGTACAGTTCATCTCACCTTCAGATCAACTATATCAAACATAATTCTATCAAGATCAGCACGGAGCAGTACGGCCATTAACTGTTGTTCTTCGTCCGTCATCTCCCCACACTCTTAAATTGCATAAGCCATATATTCTTTTCCATCGTGTTGGAATATCCGTGATCTTTAGAAAAGTTTTTTGTAGTCGCGATATTCTTCGCCTCGTATGATGCTATCAGGTTTGAGCGAACAATCCACAGAGTAATAAACCCGCTTGAACCATAGGGCGTTGAAAACCTGCAATTAAGTCATTCAGAGTGTTCAAATTCGAATTCTATATTCTCGAACGTCTTAAGGTCAGAACCGCCAGACATTTGTGCCCTATATTGCTTAACGCTGTCAATGTCCTGTCTACATGATCATGAATGCACAACAACTTCAAACCGCTATGGACTTCATCTGTCGAATATGTTTTAAAGAAAAAAGGGAGTAATCAGTATAAACATTAAGAATCTTACTGCTTTTCAAAAGAAAGTGTTTATAGCATAATATAGGTGCTATCAGAGTAATGATGATAATATTTATTTGATCGGTTAAAATTCGCAAACCAAAGTTATAATTGGTGGCACAGGGCGAGTCGTCTTTGGAGACAGGATGAAATATTCAGAGATTTGTCAAATGATTGAATCGGTGTGGGAAGGTGATCCTGATGAATTTAAATTGACAGATTCTGACCTGGATGATTTGATTACATGCGAAAAAAATATTGTAAATAAGGTGAAAAACCCTCGCTTTGAAGAGAATGTTGGACAGAGGTTTTTTAAATTGGATTTAGTCGCCTCTAAGGATAGTTCTGTAGCATTTTTGTTTCATATCAGAATAAACAAAGAAATGCCGTTAAATTTTTCTGTAGTTTTGACCCTTCCTTTGCCAACCAAGAACCTAACGCTGTTTCGTTGTAATGGACCACACAACGAACCTGATGACAGAGATCCTTTACACTCTTCTTATCACACTCACACGGTAACGACGAACGACATTCAGGCGAAAATATTCAATGAACCTAAGCAAAAGTTACCAGCAAACTACTCTAGTATACTAGGCGCGATCCGTCACTTCGCGCAACATTGTAATATAGTTGATTTAGTTCATGCTTTGCCGCAAGAACTAGGGAATATCAAACAAATCTCTATCGGAGATATAAAAAATGATCAACAATTCAATTGATAAACTAGAAAAGATTGTCGGGCTAGATTCATCGCTCTATGATGTTGAGCCTGGTGTAATTCAAGTTGTTCCACCTTTTAGACACTCGGACGGGGATCCATATGAGATATACTTGATGCAATCTGAAAAAGGCAATAACTATGTCAAAATCACTGATCGCGGAATGTCTTTGATGCGTCTTTCATATTCAGAAAAAATCACGGATGGCTTGCTTGATAATATAGGTAAGCTTGTAAATCAGAATCGCCACGTCTTCCAGAATGGCATTATCACATCTGACGCACCGATAGACTCACTATCTTCTTACTTAAGCAGTTTTATTCAAACAATTGCTAAAGTAATGGGGCAAAAAGCACTATCAAAAAACATAAAATATTCTACATTTTATGAGGACTTTGAGAAATTTGTAATGAGCCAGTTTACAGAGTATAATCCCATAAAAGACTATGTTCCTGTTAAAAGTGAAGACGATGTTACAGTTGATTATATGTTGAGTCCTCCAGCCACTACCGTTACCTCTTTGATGATTTTTGTTTTTCCTATCAAAGATCAAGGCAAGGCAACGCTAGTTTGGGGCATAATTCAATTCTGTTTAAATAACAACCTAAAATTTCGCAGCCTTTCGGTGTGCGACGATTTTAATTCATTACCTAGGAAAGAACAAAAAAGAATTGCGAACAATAGCGATAGTCTTTTACTTACGGTAAGCGATTTTTATGAAGTTGGACAAAACAAATTACATCGTCTTTCAACTTTGTCTTAACTCTCTCCTTGTCATCACGATGCTACATACATGCGTTAATAATCCGCCTGACATGGACACAATTTACCATCGTCTATCGAGAACCAATTGAAAAATACTTTCAAGGATCTTCCCCACATTCGTCTTGCCGGATAATGTGAGAATGAACCGTGACAGTACCGTCCGTTTTTCTCTAGTTTACCCATAATAATATCCCTATCCCATTCAAAATCATGAAATGTATGAAGGCACTTTGAGTGTAAGCGTCAAACCTGACTGCGCCTTTTACGGTTTCAAGTAATCGGTGATAATGGGGTAAGTTGTGACATCTTAAAAGCTTTTAGGATGGTCGCAAGAGGTCTTAAAGCCTCTTAAAATTTGCAACC
>JAAZKK010000040.1 GCA_012799825.1 Clostridiaceae bacterium
CCTGACTTCAGCAAGCACGCCCGAACGAGCGCAGGAACGCTTAAAACGTCTCAATGCACTGTCCAGGGATTCATTCTCTTTTACACGAATCTCCGTCAAGTTTATCCCTCCCCTCGCAGTGATTCTTAAAAAACCCCGAATTAAATTCGCAGCTGAAGTGTAGTATACCGCTCTCAAAGACACCCGTCAAATCAATGATTCTGGCGTTTTCGAATATAATATGAGGGATTTCTTCACCGTGATAAGATAATATAGCAGAGTATAACGATGGTTACCTGCCAGTCCTTATCTCACACGCCTTCTTAATGCGAGTGAACGACCGAATTAAAAGGCAACGATGTAAAGGCACGTGCATTCGAAAATGAACCTCACCCTGAGCGCCGGTGAAGAAAAAATGGCCTTCCTGATTATCGTGGAAAGCAAATATTTATGACGGAAAACATGTCGACCAATCGAATTTTAGCATCCAGTTCGCGTACGACACATCGCAAATTGCGTAATAAGACTGACCGCAACAAGAAGATCGCGCATGGCAACGTGTCAGAACGTATTAGCACGCTCTTCGTTCCGCTGCTAATTTTGCTGCTCTTGTTTCCTTTATTGAATTCGCATCCGGTAGCAGCTCGTGAGAATATACGCCTTATACCTGTAGATCTTGCTCAAGCCGACGTCCAGATTCGAGCGGATAACACCGTGATCGTCACGGAAACGTTTTATTACACCCACCACGGCGAGGACCTTTCCATCGCCTTTGATATCGGAGCGTCCTTGAGCGATGAGATGACAATCGTCGCCGTAAAAAAAGCTCGTGTCGAACAAGGCGAATTGAAAGACCTGGTCAATATTACACCGAAAGATGAAACACGCCCCCAGTCCATCACCTATAAAACGGAAAAAAAGAAAGACGGTACACGTATCATCGTAAATCTTTCATCGATCTCCGGCACATTCGCCATTCAGATCACGTATCAGTGGAACGCCGGCGTCATCAAACTTGACGGGCACGCGATGGTGTCAAATTCACTTTGTTCAGCACCAAAAGGCACGAAAATAGACAACATGATCTGGTCCATCACGCTCCCTTCCGGCTTCGCCGCAGATCAAGCCAACGTCGTCGCGGTCACCTCTCATCCCACCGCAATCCTGCAGGAAAAAAACATTTTAACCATCGTTGACAATCATCAATTTGTCTCCCGAGACGGCATGGGTATCGCTCTTCGCCTCCCGCTCTCCGCTTTTCCGCTCGCCGCCACAAAAGAAGGTCTCAAGCTCACCGGCGCCGAAATTATGAGCGACGCGCGAAATCGTCGAGAAATGCTGATCCATGTAGAATTGCTCTATTCGAACAGCACGCGGATCATCAGCATTTTAAGTCTTACGGCGCTTCTATTCCTTTTGGTTTTACTAATCGTGCGACACTGGACACCGCGCCGCCGCAAATTTCTTCCGGATTATCTCTACTGGCCGGCAACAGCTCCTCCCGCATTCATTTCAATCCTCCAGCGCAATCGTCTCCGTGACAGTGACATCCTCTTATCAACGCTCCTTAGTCTGACAGCTAAGAAAGAAGTCGCTTTTATCGACGAAATTTTCATATGGAGAAATCCGGATCGCATGGACTTCTCTTCTTTTACCCCGTGGGAAACCCTCTTGCTTCAATGGCTATTTGTGGACGATCCGAAATATGGAAGCGTCCTTGCCGCGGAACGCCTGCGCGTTGCGGCACGTCGACCTGATTTTCGCATGATCGCGCAGAATTTTAGAAAGACGCTGAGCAACGACTTCAGCCATACTCGCCTCATGAAACGCCGTCTAACCGTCATTTTCCGTGTATCGTCACTTATACTCGCGGCACTTTTCGCACTGATTGCCATCATCTTCTTTCTCGTTACACGAATCTACGGATCATTCATCTTATTGGCCGTTGCCGCCTGCTACGCCATCAATGGTTTGACATATACAGCTCTTACACAATATGGCGCGCAGCGCCGATGGGAAACACTTCGATTTGCCGAAACGCTTGGCACGCCAAGAAAAATTATTTTGTCCTGCCAAAATAAACTCACCGATGTAGAGACCGCCATCACATCTCTGCCTGCCGCTGTTGCTCTCGATCGTGTCGGAGATTACTTTTTCGGTATTAAAAATCTACCTGATGAACTCTTTTACAAAACAGCATACGCCATCTTGCATGTGTATCGCGACCTGCCGATCCCAAGACACATCAGGCGGCGTGCGTCATCATCTGAACGGAAGATGCTTTTTGATGAACTCAATCAAATGGAGCGCATGCTAATCGTCTGGGATGCCTTGCTGAAATCTTGTTTGATTTAGATAATTTTGCATAAACGTATAATATAGCAACTTGGCAGGACAAGCATTTATATAAATTGATCCATGTCTAGGCAGATTAGAATTTGAGGAGTTTTGTCATGACAACAAAACTATTTCTTGAAGCAATAAAAAAGTATTTACTAGGTTTTGTTTTTATCGGTCTATTGATTTTTTACCTGCAGGCACTTTTTTATTTTATAACGGTTGGCTGTTTATGGGAATTTTATTTATACCAATGTTCTTTGCAGGAATTGTAATGATGTTCAAAAATCCGGAATTATTAAAAAAACGACTTGATACGAAAGAAAAACAAAAGTAACAGAGCCTTTTGGTTAAATTGAGCGGACTTGTGTTTTCAACCGGTTTTATCCTTGCAGGACTTGGACATCGTTTTAATTGGTACGAATTACCCAGTGGTATTGTCATCGGTGCCTCGATAGTATTTCTTTTAGCATATCTGTTATATGCAGAGGTGCTTAAAGAAAACGCCTACCTCAGCCGTACCATTGAAGTGCAAAATAATCAAAAAGTCGTCGACACCGGACTATATGGTATTATTCGGCATCCCATGTATACTTCAACATTGCTTTTGATTTTATCCACGCCGCTTGTGTTAGGCTCAATATACTCATTCTTGATTTTTCTCGCCTATCCATTTATCATCGCCAAAAGAATTAAGAATGAAGAAAAATTTCTTGAAAAAGAACTTGAAGGATATCTAGAATATAAACAAAAAGTGAAATATCGATTGATACCCTTTATTTGGTAGTATTTGAACATATTTAAGTGCAAGAGTCCAAAATTACGAACGTCATGTAACCGTACTTCACATAAAAACCAATCGAAAAGTTGCCCGAAAGATATGGAGTATTTATCTTTTATCGCAGAAGTTTAGCTTGACATGCTCGTTCCCTAATATAAAATGAATTTGACAGAGCCCACCACGCATAAGGCAGCAATGCACTGCGGACCACGGTGGGACTTTTTATGGGGAAATTCCCCATATGGGTTGCAGTAGAGTAATTTACTTTCTGGATACACAATGCTAACGACCAATGGCAATCGTTCTACAGAGATATAGAAAAAACCATTCAAAAGTTCGAAACTTATATATATTTTCCCTTTATGGGCTTCCCTGAAAACTGGAAGGATATTTTTTCAAAATAGCAGATGCGATGCAGATGCAGGCGATGCCTTCTCCTCTTCCGAATGCCGTCAGTCCCTCGCCTGAAGTCGCCGTGATAGCGACGCTTTTTGCAGGAAGACCGGTGAGCTTTGCGATCTTTTCGCGCATGGCAACGATGTACTCTGCGAGGTGCGGGCGTTTCGCCTCGATCGAAAAAGAGAGATGTGTAAGACGAATATCGCCGAGCGTTTCCAGTGCTACGCGGACATACAGTGAGCTATCCGTAATGCCTGCTTCACATAGTTTATCCGTTTCTTTGCCGAGCACAGGCACTGCAGAAAGACCCGACAACGCGTTTGTTAACGCGTGCAGGACGACGTCCGCATCGCTGTTACCTTCAAGTGGCGGTGTACCCGGAATTTCAACGCCACCCAGTATTAAGCATCGTCTAGGCGAACGAGAGGATTGTTCATTTACGAAGCGGTGGCTGTCCTGCCCTATAGCACTGATAAAAATCATCTTCGTGTTCCCTTCCCAAATCTCATGCAATCAGCGAAAATGTATATTCCTCGTTTGGCCTCATCTGCGCCATGATCTCACGTATCACGAACGCTTATCATGCCTTATAAAACGGAAGATTTGCGTATCGGCCGTGTTGCGCGAAGTACGTGATAACCCTTGGCGCGAGCGACCGTCTCAACGACGCTGTAGTGGTTTTGCAGTTCCCGCGCCACCGATGCCTTGCCTTGACGGACACGGATAACCGTATAAAAAGCGCCGTCGGCTCGCAGATTTTTTGCCGCTTCTTCAAACAGCCGATACACGACTTTTTTGCCCGCGCGGATGGGCGGATTGGTCACGATAAGATCGAACGGCTCCTGATTCTCAGGTACACCGTCTAAGCACAAAAAAGATGCGTTTAGAACGCCGTTGCGTTTCGCGTTTTGAGTTGCCAGTTGAACGGCGCGCTCATTTATATCACTCCCCGTCACTTGAAAAGACGAACGACATCTCGCAAGTGCGACAGCAAGAACACCTGTTCCTGTGCCGAGATCTAACACATTCGCCTTCCGATTGTCCTCCATGGAAAGGACGGTATTTAAAAGAAGTTCCGTACCCTGATCTATGCGACGCCTGGAAAAAACGGCGCTATCGGTCATAAAGATGAGCGCTTTACCTTCACAAGTCACAGAAAAGAGGTCATAGGCATGCGGTGTTTCCGGTTGTTTTGAAAAATAGTGCGTCATAGCAGTAATTCCTATCAAAGTCATCACGAGTGCTCTTTGTCGTGTTTCCCGATGAAGCGTCTCCCCGATTGAAATATCCTTCATGACCGCTGAGTTTACATGATTCGCATCCTGTGATCACGCTTGGACGAAAAGGCATGCTGTCGTGATCGAGATCAACGTGTCTATATACTAGCGTTCACGCTTGGACGGAAAAGAAGTATCATGGCGCCTTATCGCTTTCATGCCGATCGGTGTACGCGACAGTGCTGTGACAAGAGGAAGGCCCAGTCCGAACACAACAATGCTTTGAGATAGCGCTAACAGGCAACAACTTGCCGCCACAAGGCCAAATGTGACAGCATCGGGCTTTATGAGAAAGGGCAAATAAGTGCCAACCACAAGAGCGTTCAGCACGACAGGCGGTAGCAACGGAATCATCTTATCACGCCATGTCACCCTCTCTTTTTGTATTATTCCTATTACATTCTCCGACCGGAGAGCGCCCTCTATCGCGAGCTTACGGCGCCATGGCGCCGCAAGTCGCCACGTCGCGAACGCCGCCACCAACGTCGTCAAACTGCCGGCGACGATATCGATCAGTCCCAAAGGCGACGGATTCAATATATTCGACAGCAAACAGCCTAAGAATACACCTGTAATCGCCGATGGAAAAATGGCCGGCAGCGCCGTCAAAGCTTCGGAGACACGGAGTTGGAACATACCGAAACTCATGAAAGAAGGCAACAGCGTCAACAGAGTATAAAGCGCCGCAATCAGGGCGCTTTGTACCATGGAAACGATTACCTCGTTCCGTTTTCTTATATTAACGATACGATCCCTCTCATTTAAATCCCCTGTGCTGCGACATTACACCTGTAGCTAGGGCACAAGTACGGCAAACGTCATATCGTTGCCGTTGATATCCCACGTCTGCTGGTTTGTACCGCGCGGGAGTGTATCCCCTTTATCAAAGAAAAGCACTTCTGACGCGAGCACTTCACCTGCGATCTCGTCCGCGTGCCGCTCCACAAGCTCCGCGCCTTCACCGCGCATGACGTAAAGGCGAATGCGATCCGTCACCTCAAAATGGCTCGAGCGGCGCATCGTCTGAATCTTACTCACGATTTCGCGTAAAATACCCCTCTCAACAAGATCCTCCGTCAGCCTCGTGTCAAGCGCGACCTTCTTCACGTTTTCACCCTCCACTGCATAACCTTTCGCGGAGACTTCAGTGATTATAAGATCGCCTTCTTTAAGCTGATATACTGTGCCATCCACATCGAGCTCAATATAGCCATTCTTTCGCAGCTCATTCATTGTCGCCTTGCCGGGAAGCGCTTCGATCAAAGCACGCGCTTTAGGAAGATCCCTGCCCATAAGACGGCCGAGCGTGCGGAGCTGGGGTTTGAACTCATAATCAACCAATCGATCGTCATCATCCGAGAACGTCAGCGTCTGGATATTAAGTTCATCTGTGACACACTCGGACAAAGCGTCAGAAAGCGGCTCAAAGCCTGTCGCGATCAGTTCAGAAAGCGGCTGGCGAATTTTGATCTGAGCGCGGTTTCGAGCGGCTCTTCCGAGTGTTACGATCTCACGCGCGTCTTCCATAGCCTTTTCGAGCTCAGGATCGGTCCATGCGTCATCGACTTCCGGAAAATCGCAAAGATGCACGCTTTCCGGCGCTCCTTCGATATGACCTGCGACAAGATTCAGGTAAACCATATCAGCCATAAAGGGCGTGAAAGGCGCGATGAGACGCGCCATCGTCACAAGCACATCATAAAGAACAAGGTACGCCGTGATCTTGTCATCTTGCATACCTCCGCCCCAGAACCGATCTCTCGAACGGCGAACATACCAATTGGACAACTCATCGGTAAACGATTCGATCGCGCGCGCCGCACTCGTGATATCCAGCACACTGAGTTTTTCATCGACAAATCGAATGAGCGAATGCAGACGACTCATGATCCAGCGATCCATCAGTGTCACGTGATCTTTTAACGGGAAATCTTCGTAATCTTCTTTTTGGAAACCGTCAATGTTCGCGTAGAGTACAAAGAACGCGTAAGTATTCCAAAATGTTCCCATGAAACGCCGCTTCGTTTCGCGGATCAAATCTTCCGAGAAACGTGCGGAAAGCCAAGGATTGCTTCCTACGTAGAACATCCAGCGCACGGCGTCGGCGCCCTCTTTCGAAAGAATCTCTTTGGGGTCGACCACGTTGCCGATGTGCTTTGACATTTTGATACCGTTTTTGTCGAGCACATGGCCCAAGACGATACAAGACTTAAACGAAGGCGCGTCGAAGATGCAATTGCTTACCGCGTGCAAATTGTAAAACCAACCGCGCGTCTGATCGATCGCTTCCGAAATAAAATCCGCAGGGAAACGCTCTTCAAAGATCTCACGGTTTTCAAAAGGATAATGGTATTGCGCGAACGGCATCGAGCCGGAATCGTACCAACAGTCGATGACCTCCGGAACGCGCGTCATCAAGCCGCCGCAATCAGGACAAGTAAGATGTACCGCATCAATCATCGGCTTATGCAATTCGATGTCTTTCGGGCAATCCGGCGACATCTCCTTCAACTCGGCAATGGAGCCTATCATGTGGCGCTTCGTACAGGACGAGCATTCCCAAATCGGGAGCGGTGTTCCCCAATAGCGCTCACGCGACAGACACCAGTCGATGACATTCTCTAAGAAATGGCCGAAGCGACCGGTTCCGATATGCGAAGGGATCCAGTTGATTTCAGCGTTCGTTTCAAGGAGTCGATCCCGCAATGCGGTCATCTCAATGAACCAGTTCGAGCGTGCATAATAAATGAGCGGCGTGGCACAGCGCCAACAGAACGGGTACGTGTGTTCCACATCTTTTTCGAAAAGAAGGCTGTTTTCTCTTCTAAGTCGCTCCACCAATCCGTCGTCCGCGTCTTTGCAGAACACGCCTGCAAAGTCGGTGACCTCTTTTGTCATGGTGCCGTCTTCTGCCACAAACTGCACGTGCGGCAGATCATAGGCGCGTCCAAGACGCGCGTCGTCCTCGCCGAAGGCCGGCGCGATATGAACGATACCCGTGCCGTCCGTCAGCGTGACGAAAGGATCGGCGATGATGTAAAAGCCTATTTTGCCCTGTTCGGCAACGGTGGCCTCAGCATAAGGATAGATCGGCTGATATTGAATACCGAGCAAGTCCGCTCCCGTGCACCTTTCTAAGACACGCGCCTCTTCTCCGAAAACTTCGGCACAGAGTTCTTCTGCAATCCAGTAGCGCGGAGTTCCCTCGGAACCGTCCGGTTCATGGTCGAGCTCACAGAGCACGTAATACTCGTCTTTGTTTACGCAAAGCGCGACGTTTGACGGCAGCGTCCACGGCGTCGTCGTCCACGCCGCAAAATACGTGTCGGGATCTTCAAGTGTACGGAATCGCACATAGACGGAACGTTCCGTGATATTCCGATAACCTTGCGCCACTTCGTGGCTTGAAAGCGACGTTCCGCAGCGAGGACAATAGGGCACCACCTTGTGACCCTTGTACATCAGGTTTTTATCCCAGATCTGCTTCAGCGACCACCAGACCGACTCGATATACGAGTTCTCGTAGGTGATGTAGGGATTATCCATATCCGCCCAAAAGCCGACGCGTTCTGACATCTCTTCCCATTCGCGCTTGTACTTCCAGACGCTCTTCTTGCACTCTTCAATAAACTTGTCGACACCGTAGGCCTCAATCTGCTCCTTGCCGTCAAGGCCGAGACGGCGCTCTACTTCTAGCTCCACAGGAAGACCATGTGTATCCCAGCCCGCCTTGCGGGGAACGTAATAACCTTTCATCGATCGGTAACGCGGAACCAGATCCTTGATGGCGCGCGTCAACACATGCCCAGCATGCGGTTCGCCGTTTGCCGTCGGCGGCCCCTCGTAGAAGGAGAAAATCGGGGCGCCTTCTCTAATTTCTATGGATTTTTCAAAAATCCGATTATCTTTCCAGAATTGCAGAATTTTCTCTTCACGCGGCACAAAATGGAGGCTGTTGTCAACTTTCTCGTACATGAATGCTGTACTCCTTCTTTCGTAGCGTCCTCGTAAAAACGGTAACGCAATATCTCGGTTATAATACGTCCTTTCAAGCGGTGACGTTTGATAACTTAAAATCGTCTCATTCTACCATATCGAGCAAAAAATCCCTTGACTTGAAAAACATGGTCTACTTTATGTAGGATGCACCTATGAACAAGTGGCATATAGGTCTTTCGATTTTAGGCGCGATCGGCGCCCTTTGTCTGCTCTACGGTTTCTTCATTGAGCCGAAGTGCATACATCAGCGGCTTGTGACTGTGACGATACCCGTATCGCACGTCACGCACCTTTCAAAACCGTTGAAAATTGTCTTCTTCTCAGATATTCACATAGGATCCCGTACGACAGAAAAAGATTTGGCGCGTCAGATGCGAGCGATTATGCAGAACGAACCGGACGCGATCATTTTTGGAGGCGATCTCGTCGAGGAAGCGACCCCGCTTGCCGATGAAGCTTTTTCATCGATGGCGATTTCAGCCTTGGCGTCACTCGAGGCACCGCTCGGGAAATGGGCCGTCTTTGGCAATCATGATCTCGAAGCGCCGCGCTTTCGTCTATGGACAGAAGAGATTCTCAAGGCTTCAGGCTTTACCATCCTTGAAAATGAGGGTATCTGCCTTGACGGACTGCCGGTCTGGGGTTTTGAAGACGCGCTTCACGGAGCGCCTGCATTGAACGCCGACGGCACGTCTCCCCTTCCCCGAGAGAACATTGGAAACATCTCAAGAACAAGAGATCACGACAAAACAGATACGCAACAAAGCGGCGCTGGCTCTGAGGCGCCGTTCACGCTCTTCATTTCACATGAACCCGATACGGCTCTTCTTTGCCAAGCTAAAGGCGTTTCAGGACTAATGCTTTCGGGACATTCGCATTACGGTCAAGTGACCCTCTTCGGACTCCCTATTGTGCGCGTTCCCGGCGCAAAGCACTTCGTGAAGGGACATTACGACGTAGATTCTGATTTAAAACTCATCATCAGCGCAGGACTGGGCACCGTACATATTCATGCGCGTTTTTTCGCAAGACCCGATATAGTGACGATCGCCTTTCAACCTTCGACAACAGCGACCGAGATCACATACTCGTTCAAGTGATCGTGCTCTACCCCAAAAAATTATTCATCACAGCAGAAATACGCTAATATGAACACATCAAAGACAGCCGTCGTCACATCGTTGCCGAACTAACATGGTGTCAGTAGTCAAACGTTTTCTTTCTTCTGACTTGTTCAGTTTACTAAGTTTGAAAAAATGACGCTTTCGCTCTATATGAATTCTCTTTACGAAACGTTTTCTATGTTTGGAAAAAATGGCGCTTCCGTTCAATCAGTTCATCCAGCTTTCGGATGTAAAGATCAATGTCTTTAGGGTTGTGAAAACGCTTTGCCGTCCTCTCAAATATTTTCTTGGAAGATGATCCGCTTCCCAAACCGATGACCGGTACCTGATCGCTCATCATCGCGACATTGTAAACGCACGCGTAGTTCGGACGCGCGAAACCCGTATTCTCAAGGCCGCCGCGACAGTTCTTTTGTCGATAAAGATAGTAAGGTCGATAGCCTGACGCGCGAAGAAGGTCGTGCGATTTTTCAACAGCTTTTTCAAGCGCGTGATCAGGTCTAAAAAGAGACGATGCACTTATTTCGCGATCAAAAAAGGAGCCCTTCTTGATGGATAACGTGTGCAGCGTAATGCTTTCCGGATTGAGACCAATCACCGCGCGAACGGAACCGAGAAGCGCTTCCTCGTCTTCTTTCGGAAGGCCGGCGATTAGATCCATGTTGATGTCTCTAAAGCCCGCTTCCCGCGCCATCTGAAAAGCCTTGTAGACATCTGCCGTCGTGTGGTGGCGTCCGATCCGACAGAGTGTGTCATCGTGCATCGACTGAGGGTTGATGCAAAGCCTCCTGAATCCAAGAGAATAAAGGATTGAGAGTTTCTCTTCATCAAGCGTATCCGGACGGCCCGCTTCCATCGTCAGTTCCGTCTCGGCATCCGTTGGAATCACGCGGAGCACGCCTTCAAGATAGCGTTGCAAGAGCGGTGCCGGAAGACTTGTCGGCGTCCCGCCTCCAAAATAGACGGCTGCGATACGCCTTTTTGAAGAGGGAGCACTTTCGATGATGGACGAAGGCAACTCGCTCATCATTTGTTTGCCTGCGCGTTTTTCGAAAGAAGAATCGTTGCCTAGAATTTCCATTGCGTGCTCTTCTTCTGAAAAAAGAGCCTCCGCCTCATGGATAACAGCGTCAACATAATCCGGCAGCGCTTTGCTCAGACGTAGGGCATCTTGCGTAATAAAACTGCAATAAGCACAGCGACTTGGACAAAAAGGAAGTCCGACGTAGACGATCATATCGCCGCGCGAAGGATCTATTCTTTTTAAGATGCGCGCTTCGCTTTTTGCCGTCTCGACGGCAAGTTCGGCCTTTTCAGGACTCGTTTTCCAGTCATCAATGAGTCGCGCCACGGCACGCGCTTCGGCATCGCAGCCCTCTTCACGCGCCTTTTCAAGTTCGCGAAGTGCGATATCTGTCGGCCGAACCCCCGTTAACATACCCCAAGGGAATACAAGTCCGGTCAACCCGGATAGCACGTTGAACAGTTGGCGGCGAATCGTCTCTCTTAAAAGAGGAAGCTGAACATCCGCTTCTTCCAGCAGCTCATTGTGATCGGTACAGAGCGTCGTTCGAACGCGGACAGCGCGGTCGGAATAAGCGCCGATACGCGAAGCTTGTCGCGCGATCTGAGGAGGAACCGGCGGTGTGCACGCGACAACGATATCAACCTTATTCGGGATCATCGGCACACTGTCGACACTTTCTTTTACGACAACGCGAAATGTCGTCGTTCCTTCGGCGCTGACATCAGAAAAAAAGTGGTGCAGCATACCCGAAACGGCTGCCCGCTCCTCATGTCCTTCCAATGTCACCTTGATCGCCATCATTGAAGATATACGCTCCATTCCCGTCAAAAGGTCGGAGGACCTAAGATCAGCGACAGCAGGATGTGAAGGATCGGCTGGTGGAATATATAGACCCATAGCGCGTTGCGACCGAGAAAACAAAATGGACGCATGAGAAGCGGCAAACGCCCGTCAAAACGTTTTTCATTTTTCCCAGAATCTCTGAACGATGTCGTACCCTGCCATGGTTTAGGAAAGAGCAAATGTCCGACGGCCGCCCCTATAAGAAAAAAGCCGATCCCAGGAAAAAGTGACATGCCGTCCATGACATCTCTGCCTCTTGGCGGCACGCCAAACAAAAGAAAAAGTCCGTTGTCTGACGATGCCGGCAACAACGGCTCCAATAAACCGGCGGCAAAAATGCCCGCCGCGCCAAAAATAACAAGCAACGCGATCCTCCGGTTTGACCGCAACGTTTTTTGCTGTGCTGCGACTGCTAAGGCGATCTTTTCTCTTGAAATATCGAGTTCGTCTTCTTCCGGTGCGACATGCGTCACGCCATTTACGGAAGTCGCGTCCGAAAGGACAGACACACTGCAGCGATTCTCTGAGCGCATGAGCAGCGTATAGAGAAAGATAGAGCACGCGATGACGTGGATCACATTGAAATAAATGACACCTGTGGGAGCAATCCAACGGTCGATAATCCAAGTAACCAGAGTCTCCATAAAACCGAACACGAGCATGCGAAAGCCACGCCTTAAATTGTTTTTCGAAAAGACTGAACTGATGCCCGACACGAGAAGAAAGACAGCGAGCACGATCGGACGGCCGATGTCGATAAACCAGTACTCCTCCTGAAACGCGAAAAGATCCAGACCGTAGACGTACCGGACATTCATAATCGCATGGTGAAAGACCATAAGCGCAAGCGCCACACCGCGAATAAAATCTAGTGAATGCAACCGGTTGATCGTCTTTGGTTTAGACGAAGAAGAGATCGGATTCATCGCGTAAAAAAACATCGGCATATAAAGAAAAGATCCTGCCGCCTGAACATCAGACAGCAGGATGAGTAGAAAATCTTCTGTTTGTTATTTGCTTTGTGGATAGCGAATGGCCGCCTGTGCCGCGGCAAGACGCGCAATCGGCACACGATAAGGCGAACATGACACGTAATCCAGACCGAGCATTTGGCAGAATTCCACGGACGACGGATCGCCGCCGTGCTCTCCGCAAATACCCAATTCGATCGTCGGGCGCGTTTTACGTCCGCGCTCAACCGCCATACGCATCAGCACGCCTACGCCGTTGCGATCGATATGTGCTGTCGGATCGGCGTCAAAGATGCCTTTCTGATAGTACGTTTCGAGGATTTTGCCGGCGTCATCGCGCGACAGTCCATACGTCATCTGTGTCAGGTCGTTCGTGCCGAAGCTGAAGAAATCGGCTTCTTTGGCGACTTCGTCTGCCGTGATACAGGCGCGAGGAATCTCAATCATTGTGCCGATCATGTACTTCAATTTGAGCCCGGACGCCGCGATTAATTCGTCGGCAGCAGCTTTGCAGACCTCGCGCAAAAGAGCCAATTCTTTGACATCGCCTACCAAGGGAACCATGATTTCAGGAATAACATCAACGCCTTCACGCATCGCATCAAGCGCCGCGCCGATGATAGCTTTCGTCTGCATTTCAGCGATCTCAGGATAGCTGATGGCCAGACGGCAACCGCGGTGTCCGAGCATGGGGTTGATCTCGTGGAGGCTGTCCACGATCGAATTCAACTCCGCGAAGTCCATATTAAGCGCTTCCGCAAGCTCAGCGATCTCCGAATCTTTCGTTGGGAGGAATTCGTGGAGAGGCGGATCGAGCAAACGGATAATGACCGGCAGACCGTCCATCACACGGAACAGTCCGAGGAAGTCATTCTGCTGCACCGGCTGAATGCGAGCCAGTGCCTCACGACGAGCTTTCTCATCGCGCGACACAATCATCTGCCTGAAAGCAAAGATGCGATCCGTCTCAAAGAACATATGCTCTGTACGAGTCAATCCGATACCGACAGCGCCGAGATCGCGCGCGACCTGTGCATCGTGCGGAGTATCCGCGTTCGTGCGAACGCGGAGCTCGCTGAATTCATCCGCCCAAGACATGATCGTCTGGAAATTGCCGGACATCTGCGCTTCACGCGTCTCAATTTGACCTTCGTACACAATTCCGGTGGAGCCGTCAATCGAAATAAAATCATCGTAACTATAGACTTTGCCGTCGGCTGTCATTGTACCGGCTTCAGCGTCAATAATCAGATCCGAACAACCGGAGACACAGGACTTGCCCATGCCGCGCGCCACAACGGCCGCGTGAGAAGTCATACCGCCGCGGGAAGTCAGAATACCGACTGCGATGCTCATGCCTTGGATATCCTCAGGTGATGTTTCTTCGCGTACGAGAATCACATCGCGACCCTCAGCATTTGCCTTCTCAGCCTCTTCAGCTGTAAACACAATTTGCCCCGTAGCTGCACCGGGAGACGCCGGCAGACCTTTAGCGATCTGTGTTCCTTTTTTCAAGCTTTCTTCATCAAACATGGGGTGGAGCAATGCATCAAGTTGTGACGGGTCGATGCGAAGGAGGGCTTCTTCACGAGAAATAATGCCTTCTGCCACCATATCCACCGCAATCTGAAGCGCTGCCGTCGCGGTGCGCTTTCCGTTGCGCGTCTGAAGAATGAAGAGCTTGCCGTCTTCAATCGTAAACTCGATATCCTGCATATCGCCGTAATGATGTTCAAGCTGCTTGACAATTGACGTGAATTGCTTATAAATCTCAGGCATCTGCTCTTCCAAGTGCGCGATGGGCTCGGGAGTGCGGATACCCGCCACGACGTCTTCACCTTGCGCATTGATCAAGTATTCGCCGAACAGTTTATGTTCTCCGTTGGACGGATTGCGCGAGAAAGCAACGCCGGTACCCGAATTTTCGCCCATGTTGCCGTACACCATCTCGACGATGCTGACGGCGGTGCCCCACTGGCTCGGGATATTATTCATTTTGCGGTAGAATATAGCGCGTTCATTGTTCCAGGAGCGGAAAACGGCTTCAATGGCTGCGATGAGCTGTTGCTGCACGTCATCGGGGAAAGTGCTCTTACGGTTCTCTTCATAGATCGCCTTGAATGCTTTAACGATGTTCTTGAAATCATCAGCATCGAGATCCATATCATTTTCCACGCCCTTCTCACTCTTCACGCGGCTTAATTCAGCTTCGAAGAGCGATGTGTCAATTCCCATCACGACGTCTGAAAACATCATGATGAATCGGCGGTAGCTGTCATAAACGAACTTAGGATTATCAGTTAGTCTGATCATCCCTTCGGCCACGCGATCATTAAAGCCGAGGTTGAGAACTGTATCCATCATACCCGGCATCGACACGCGCGCACCCGAGCGCACAGAGACGAGAAGCGGTTTCTCAGGATCGCCGAAACCCTTGCCGGTAACTTCTTCCAACTTCGCAACAGCGCTGAAAATCTGATTCTTAATTTCAGTCGAGATGGATTGACCGTCACTGTAATAGCGGTTGCAAGCTTCTGTGGTGACCGTAAAACCGCTGGGCACCGGAAGACCAAGCCTCACCATCTCAGAAAGGTTTGCTCCCTTTCCACCGAGAAGATTGCGCATCGATGCGTCGCCTTCGGAAAACATGTACACGTACTTTGTCATCAATATTCCTCCACAATTTTTGTTGGCTGGCGGACTTTGTCCGACAGCGCTTTATTTCTAGATCTTGTCTAACACAGAAAGGATTGCACCCGCTGTGGTTGAACCATTTATTTTCATTACTTGCGCCGCAAGTAAGCCGCAAGCGCAAAGAACAACGTTCCTTCAAATAAGACGATCAACGTGATACCGCCGTACGTCTTCCGGGTCTGGACGGCAAAACATTATGGCAAATCAAATTTGCCTTCAAAAAAGGACTCAAGCTCCGCTATCGGGAGTCGAATCTGTTCCATTGAATCGCGTTCACGTACCGTTACGTGCTGATCCTCAAGCGATTCAAAATCAAAAGTGACAGCATACGGCGTGCCGATTTCATCCTGTCGTCGGTAACGCCTGCCAATCGACTGGCGTGTATCAAATTCCGCAATCACATGTTGCATCAGCATGTGATACACTTTCTCCGCCTCCGAAGCTAACTTCGTCGAAAGCGGCAGGACAGCCACCTGAACGGGAGCCAGAGCAGGACTGAAACGCAAGACCGTACGCGTTGAACCGTCCTCAAGCGTCTCTTCTTCATACGCATCAGAGAGAATGGCTAGAAGCAGACGATCTACCCCCAGCGAAGGCTCAACGACGTATGGGATATACTTTTCATTCTTTTCAGGATCGAAATACATGAGATCTTGACGCGAGTGCTCCATGTGCTGCTTCAGGTCATAATCAGTCCTGTTTGCTATACCCCAGAGCTCTCCCCATCCAAAAGGATAAAGATATTCGATATCCGTTGTGGCTTTCGAATAAAATGATAGTTCCTCAGGACTGTGATCACGCAAACGAAGGCGATCCTCCCTGATGCCGAGATCAAGCAACCATTTTATGCAAAATTCACGCCAATACTCGAACCATTCGCTATCGGTGCCCGGCTCACAGAAAAATTCGAGTTCCATCTGCTCAAATTCACGTGTGCGGAAGATAAAATTGCCCGGCGTGATCTCGTTGCGGAACGACTTACCGATCTGAGCAATACCGAACGGCAATTTTCTCCGCGATGTGCGCTGAACATTTCTAAAATTGACAAAAATGCCTTGTGCCGTCTCCGGTCGCAGGTACAGCTGGGAAAGACGATCTTCAGTGACGCCCTGAAATGTCTTAAACATAAGATTAAACGTACGAACGTTCGTGAAGTCGTGTGCGCCGCATTGCGGACAGGGAATCTTATGTTTATCAATGTAATCCCCTAAAGCTTCATTCGACCACCCGTCTACGTGAAGTTCAATATTCTGTGTTTCATTCCAGTCGTCAATCAACTGATCAGCGCGACTGCGACTTCCACAGGATCGACAGTCGACTTGAGGGTCGGAAAAACCTGCCACGTGACCTGAGGCAACCCAGACTTCTGAATTCATGAGTATAGCGGCATCAAGACCTTCATTCAGCGGACACGTTTCAACGAAACGACGCCACCAAGCAGCTTTAATGCGACGCTTCAGCGCTGTGCCGTATGGGCCATAGTCCCAAGCATTGGCCAGCCCGCCATATATGTCCGATCCCGGATATATAAATCCGCGGTTGGCGCACAAATTGACAATGGTTGAAAGCGCATGTTCCTTATTAGACACGTTACGCTCCCTCCTCCGAAGTATCTTCCGATGTCGCATCTGCGTCCGCCACATCGCTCTCATTCTCCGGTGAAGCATCGTTCTCTTCGGCTTCCGCCGAGATTTTCGCTTCTTCTTCTTCTTCTTCTTCTGCTCGCTCAGCCTGTTCCATGCGCTCGACGTGACTGATAAAACGCTCCGCGATCAACGACGCGTCCTCAACGGAGATGCCCGCGGATTCAAAAACTGTCGGCGACTGATCGCGACTCTGCACACGCGGCATGCGGCTCGCTTCTTCTAGGCGCTCTTCTTCTTCCTTCTCGCGCGCTTCGCGTTCTGCAGCCTCACGCGCTGCGATAATGAGAGGATCTTCAGGGATGATCACGTTGTGCTTGCCAAAACGGAAGACTACCCGACCGGCATTGATTTCTTCGCTTGCGAGCGAAACACGGTTGCGCGTGTCTGAATCAATGACCGGACGAGCGCCTGATGTCAGCTGTCGTGCACGGCGCGAGGCCAGCATGGCAAGAATATATCGATTGTCAACCCGCTTTAAAAGCTCTTCTGTAGAGGGATAAATCAGCATTGCTTACTCCTGTAAAACTGTATAAATTGTGACCTTAAAAAATATACCACAACCCTATAGACTATACCGTTTTATCAAGTCTTCCGTCAATACAAAGCCTTGAAACACGGCACTTCTCGGCTCGCATGATCGCGGTGATGTCGTTGACCGCGTCTTCGAGCTTCGCGTTCTCAACGCAATAATCAAACTTGACGGCCATACGAAGTTCCTGTTTCGCCGTCTCCACACGGTGCGCTAAGGCATCTTCCGATTCCGTACCTCGCGTTGAAAGGCGCGATACCAGCTCCTGTATAGACGGCGGCATGATAAATACAAGGATGGCATCCGGACATTTTTCACGTATCTGAAGTGCACCGGCGACGGTGAGATCAAGAAGTACATCTTTTCCTTCGTTCAAATATTGAAACACAGGCTCGCGCGGCGTTCCGTAGAACGATCCGCAATACTCATCGTATTCGAGAACGTCACCATGACGGATTAACGTCTCAAAATGTTCACGCGTCGTGAAGTGATAGGAGACACCGTTCACCTCATGGGGACGAGGCTCCCGAGTCGTCAGCGATATAGAGTGCACTCTGTTCACGTCCGCTTCAATGAGGGATGAAATGATCGAGTTTTTGCCCGCGCCGGACGGTCCTGAGAAAACCACCATTATTCCCTTTTGAGAATGAGCTGCAAAAGATTCCATCCTGCCCTCCTCAATCGTTCTCATCACCTTCTTCGCCGCTATTCATTGCGTCAGAGACATCTGCGATCGCTTCAGGCTTCATCGCCGACAAAATGATGTGATCGCTGTCCATCACGATGACTGCTCTTGTCTTGCGACCTCCGGTAGCATCGATAAGCGACGCTCTGTCGCGCGCGTCCTGTATTAGGCGGCGCGCAGGCGCCGAATCGGCCGTGACGACCGCGATGACACGCGCTTTAGCGATGTAATTGCCGTAACCGATTGCGATCATCTCATAAACCATACTCACATCTCCTCGCATCCCGCTATTGGTGCACATAATCACACATCTTCAAAGCGATCACCGAGGTACGGGATACTTCATGTCTTTAGCACTCATAATAATCTCTAGTTCGTAATTTTCTTTAAATAATACGTTTCCCTAAACTCTTACGAAAACATTTTATACTTTCATATGCTTATTCTAAATTCTGCACCTGTTCTCGAATCGCTTCAAGTTGTGTTTTCATTAGAACGACCGTCTTTGCGATGTCGAGATCGTTCGCTTTGGAACCGATCGTATTGACCTCGCGGTTCATCTCTTGAATGAGAAAATCGAGCTTCCTCCCTACCGGACCTGTCAAAGACAAATTTGCCTCCAACGCGGTCACGTGAGAGCGCAGGCGCGTGACCTCCTCATCGATGGACGAGCGATCGGCGAAGAGCGCCGTTTCCGCAAAGAGGCGCTGGTGATCATACCATTCAGGATATGATTCCCCTAGAAGTTCTTCCGCTCGCACAAGAAGTTTCTCGCGATAGAGGTCGACGACCTCAGGTGAGCGCTTCGCGACATCATCGACAAGCTTCTGAAACGATGCCGTTTTGGCTCTAAGATCGGTCGCCAGCCGTTCCCCTTCATCGAGACGTGTTGTTTTCAGCGCCTCAATCGCCGAAGCGGCAGCTTCCAACAGCTGTCCCTGAAGCGTCTCTTGGTCTTCGGCGCGTTCATCTTCTGTGAGCACGCCACGCTGCGCGACCACAAGCGCGATAAGATCACGGGTCTTCCTATCCGCAATATGCTCCAGTCTTTTGACAGCCTCCGTATAGCCTCGCGCGAGCGCCTCATCGACCACTATATTGCGTGAAACGCTCTCATCCGTTGCCACCGTCACGAATATTTCGACGCGACCGCGCGAAAGTTCATCTTTGAAGAGTTGACGAACGGCCATCTCAAAAGAAGAAAGCGCGGACGGCAATCGAAAAGACAAATCTAAATAGCGGTGATTAACGGATCGACACTCGACGGTCACCGTTCGCCCATTTTGCTCTGATACGCCAAAGCCGTATCCGGTCATACTGTTCGGCATCATGTCACTCCTAAATATTATCTCGTTTTATATCGTGCTCAAGCTTTCTTTATATTTCATCAAGTCATACTGCTTTTATTTGCTCTTTCCCATCATTAGAAATGGCGCTTGATTCCGGATCATATAAGGAAACCTTCATTTACTCTTCACTCTCATTATAAGTCGCACCGCAACTCTTCAAGTGGTTATACATTAGTAAAAAAAGCGTTCGTAACCTTTCCTAACACTATAATCTCAAAATTTCCTGAAAAACACCGTCCTCACCGATAAGAAAGGGTTGGAACTCAAGGTGATCGGCAGACGTCAACACATAACGTACACCATCTATGCTAGGGGATGCGCTGTAAAAGGGCACTTCATGATGTATATGACCAAAGAGGCAAACTTGAATACCTGAAGGCGCAAGCAACGATGAAAGCGCCGATGTCTGTCCCTTTTCCGAGATGGGCGGATAATGCATCACTGCGATCGTCGGACGCATCGTGCCTCTTCTTTTGCGCAGCTCTGTCAGTTCAGTAAGTGATAGATTCATCCGAATTACTTCGCGATCAAAAATGCGCTGGTCTTCCGCCTTGAAGGCATCGTCCGAAGGCAAAACCCATCCGCGCGTGCCGCAAAGATCAAACCCTGCCACTTCCAGTGCATCGTTTCGGAGAAAGAAAATCGAATTCAGATGATTTTCCGCGACGATCCGTTTCATTTTTTGAAGCGTCGTCCACCAATAATCGTGATTTCCGCGAAGAATAATTTTCTTATTACCGGGTAACGCATCGATCCAACACAAATCAGGAAGCACGTCATTAAAAGAGATCGCCCACGACACATCGCCACCTATGACCACGGCGTCTTCGTCGCTTACGGTCGCCGTCCATGAGGTTTTGATGCGATCAGTGTGATTTTTCCAACGGGCGCCGAAAATATCCATCGGTTTATCGAACGCAAACGAAAGGTGCAGATCGGAAATCATAAAAAGTTTCATACTTCGTCCTCACTTTCCTTTCGTTCTATAGTATCGATATTGTTCGAACCTGTCTTTGAATCGTCATTGTCGGCACATGATCCTGCCTGTGTTGGCGTATATTCCACATCCATTCCGTTCAAGTTCAGAGCATCGTTCTTGTCCGAATCTTGATGAAAATATCGGAAAACCGATTCAGCGACATCTTCCGGCAGCCCTTTGACGGCTTTTAGTTGCTCGAGTGACGCCTCTTCTACCTTTTTGCTCGTGCCGAAGGCCTCGAGCAGCAGACGGCGCCGCGCCGGGCCGACCCCCTTGATATTCTCAAGCGTATATCGCATCACGCGATGACGACGCCCTTTCTTGTTCAGTCGCTGCGCAAATCGGTGCGCTTCGTCCTGAATTGACGTCAAAAGATGGAGAAGTCCCTGCCGCATCGCGCGCTCCTCTTCCGATCGCGCCTTAGCATCGGCGATGGATTCGGGATTAGAAAGTTCAAGGATCTCTCCAGTCGGTTTGACCAAGCCGCGCGTGCGATGATGCCGATCCTTGACCATCCCTGCAGCAGGTATACCGACATGCTCCAATATGGGTTGTACCGCCGATACATGACCCTTGCCGCCGTCGACGAGAATCAGATCCGGGCGATCACCGAATGACTCGTCTTCCAATCGATCCACACGCCGCTTTATGACTTCCGCCATCGCACGGTAATCATCGATGCCTTCAAAGGCCTTGATCTTGAAATGGCGATACGACGATCGCTCAGGTTTTCCGTTTCGAAATACGACCATCGATGCCGACCGGATATCTTTTCCCCAGTTGGAAATATCATACGCTTCGATTCGCTCCGGCGCTCTTTCCAAATGACAGAGATCGGCCAATGTCATCAAAGTTTCGCGTAATGAACGCGTGTCGGCTCCTCGTGACAGCGCGCGCCGTTCTAAGGCTTTCTCGGCATTATGTCGCGCCATATCAACCAGAGCCTTCTTATCGCCGCGCTGCGGAAAATGTATACGCACAGCTTGTCCACGTTTCTTTCGAAGCCATTGTGTCAAAACATCCTGATCTTCAAGCGGTGATGCTACGAGAATTTCCGAAGGGATCACGGCCGATCGATACTGTTCACGAATCATCGCCGAGAGATAGGCGCCGTCCGTTTCATCCGTATCGTCGGCAAAGGCGCGTGCACAGCCGGTCATGCGTCCATCGCGAATATCGAGCCGCACCATAGCGACTTCACGCCCATTGCGCGCAAGAGCCAACACATCGCGGTCGCCGCCTGACGGATCGACGACACGCTGTGTCTCGCGAAGCGCCTTAAGTGACATCCATTTGCGTTTCAGACGCCCCGCCTCCTCGAAATCGAGTCGATCGGCCGCAGCGTGCATGTCGGCGTAGACCTGTTTTGTAATACCGTCCGTTTTACCTTCTAGAAAAAGGCAAACTTGTTCCGCCATCGCGCGATAGTCTTCCTGCGATATACGGTCGTCACAAGGCGCCAAACAGCGCCCGATGTCCATATTGAGACATGGCCGCCGCTTCCCGATATCGCTAGGCAAATCACGGTTGCATCGCCTTAAAGGAAATAGCTCACTTAATGTTTTTAAAGCGCGGTTGACATCGCCCGCGATCCAGGGTCCAAAATATCGCGCGCCCTCGTCGGCATCCGGGCCAAGACGAAAAGCTTTGGTGATACACGGGTACGATTCCTGCATAGTGACACGAATGTAAGGATATTCCTTATCGTCACGCATCAAGATATTGTACTTCGGCTGGTATTTTTTGATGAGATTGGATTCGAGAATGAGAGCTTCGATCTCGTTCTCGCAAAGAATCGTATCAAAGGAGGCGATCTTGGAAATCATCGCCTGAATCCGCGGTGTCACTGATGGGTTCAGCGTAAAATAAGAGCGTAAACGTTGGCGAAGCGAGTTAGCCTTCCCCACATAAATAACAGAACCCGACGAATCACGCATCAGGTAGACGCCGGGTTCTTCTGGAACTAATTCAAGATGCGCCTCGAAGGTGCTTGGTCTGCTTTTATCTCCTGTCATTAGGGAGACATCACCCTCCTGACATTCCGAATGGCGTGCAGTCGCGCAACGTCACCGCTTCGTTTCGCTTACGTACGCTTTGAGTTTCTCGACCGCTTCTATTTCGTCCACGCCGTCCGCTACGATGTCAATTTCGTCACCACTATCGATGCCGAGCGACAATACACCGAGAAGACTCTTGGCATTTGCCCGACGACCATCTTTTTCAATGTAAATACTGCATGCGAAATCGGATGAAATCTGAATCACCATGGCGATCGATTTCATCGACTGATCTTCGCCACCATGAAAGACGACAGTCTCTCTCGTCATTCTTTCTGCCTCCTTACTTCCAAGCTCAGCGGCTCATAAAATATATAATTAGTATAAAGACGATCTCTACAAATTGTCAATTTTATCAATTAACCAGCTTACCTCCTGTGAACAGCATAGATTTTAGTCTTTTCGACCGCATTCAAGAGAAATGACCGCTGACTCGGTTCTATTTTAGAATTTCAAAATAGACTTGCGAATATTCCGGATTCCGTAACTCGGCGGGTATTTCCTTTTCGATCATTCCGATTCGTCTGTATAAGTCCAAAGCCTTCTTGTTATCCGGATTGGGGTCGACCCATGCGCAAACGGCTCCATTCGAGAACGCCTGATCTATGGCAAATTTAAGCGCGTAAGTTGCGATTCCTCGTCCGCGAGCAGAGCCTTTAAGCTTAATATCCAAGGCTGCCCTTTTGGTCTCAGGGTCAATCTTGTAAAAAGTTTCTCCGCAGTAAATGCCACCCTCATATATTGAATAATGATTGATTCGAGGCCTTTCTTCTTCAATCCAAGCGAGCCACTCTAGCATTTTTTCATCTGTTTGCTTCAAGCCATCCGGAAAACCCACAAACTTCATCACCTCGCCGTCAGCCCAAAGCGCTTTAACTTCTCTTAAATCGACATAAGTTGTTTCCCGTATTTCTATTTTTTTAGTTGTTGAGGCTTTACTTTTGTTCACTTTGAATCCTCCATGTTTTATCTCATTGTGGGACTATAGCCCACGTGTACATATTGATCCTTCACTGCGACATCTGAATTTCTCACCAACTAATAACCGGTCTTATTCCTCACCTGTTAGAAAAGGATTTTGACACAACAGAACTAGTTGTCTGATTTTGCGAGAACCGCATCAATAATCAAAACCACGGACAAGACCATCACCTCGTCAACGCCGAGTGCAATTTCTATTTCGTAGGTGTCTCCCTAGGTAAAAACCTTCTGCTTGATGTAGAATTTCATGCTTACTTTAGTATCCTCGCCCAGTCTGCTTCCCTGAAGCCGACCAACACAAAATCATCGCCGATAAGAATCGGACGCTTCACGAGCATCCCGTCTGTCGCAAGTAGCGCATACATCTCGTCTTCTGACATATTCGGGAGTTTGTCTTTCAGCTGGTGCTTTCTGTACAAAAGTCCACTTGTGTTGAAAAATCTCCGAAGAGGAAGACCGCTCAGCTCATGCCAAAAGCGCAGTTCCTCTTCCGTGGGATGATCGTCTTTTATGTGCCTTTCTTCGTAGGCGATACCACTTGACTCCAGCCATTTCCTAGCTTTCTGACATGTCGTGCATTTCGGATAGCAAAGAAAAATCATATGTTGACCTCCGTTCTTTTTGACACTTTAATTTTACACGTACTACGATGTGTCTGGCAAAAAGAAGACTCTCAAATGAGCACCATGAGGTGTCTTTTTACATAGAAACAAAGCATGAAATCGGGTTATTCCAAGTGTTATTTGCTTAGAACACACACGATTGCAGAAAATTATGAAAATGTGGAAGAGAGAGGAGATTTTCTCTTCCACATTTGTTAAGGTGTATGGTTTTTATTTTTTACTAAGACGCCTAGCCTTCATTAAGTTTGTTCAGATTAGAGATGGTTCGCTCAGCAAGAGGAACTAATATCTCTTTATCGCCATTTTCATTGATGGAAAGAGCGATCATAAAGGGACCATATGTATCGTCATTCACAAGAACACGAAGTTCCGGATAGCTTCTGTAACTTGATATCATCCAGTAAGCATCATCACCGAGATTGGGGACATCTTCAACAAAACTCTTCGATCCCCTGCCCTGATCAAAGGTAAGCTGGGAACCCGAGACATAGAGCTGATCATAAGTCAACTCATCCTTGGCATAGTACAAATCGAATCGAAGTTCCACAGCCTTCGATGAGCCTGGACTTCCATCAGGATCGGCATGAAGGAAATAATCTATTTGAGACATCCTGTCATCTACAAACGGTTCGAGTTCTCCCACATTATAAAGACCTGTGATCTCCTCAATCTCTTCTACACTGAGATAGTTTTCAGGAGAAAGCCGTGGTGCAGCCTGGAATATTATTTTGAAACCGGCTTCTAGGACTTGGACTTCTTTATCCATACCGCTATCGCGTTTTAACTCAAAAATCATATTCAAAGATGGAGTTGCTCCGTCAAACATTTGGTTAACAACAAATCGGATTTCTTTCCAGTCTTCGGGGATCACCATCCCTGTATAGACTTGCTCGCTAATTCCTTTTTTGATTGTTGTATCCAAGGTTGGCATTTCTTTGCCGCTGTATGAATAGAGCGCATCCATGCTACGTATATATTCTTCACCATCCACTGTAGCAACACATGAAGACTGTGAGGCAAAGCTGATGTTCTGGTCATCCTCCCTTTCATTTTTCAAGGTCAATACTGGATACATGAAGATAAAACCTTCCGGTGGCGGACTAAAGAGTCCTGGATCATCATCAAAGAGCACGTAGTCGAAAATGATGCGACTACCATAGCGCTCCAGCTCCTGATTCAGGGGAATTTCACCTTTTCTACCGTCAAAGAGGGTACCTTCAGCCGAGTTGGGAGGTTTTTTTCCAGTGTCATCTGTCTGTTCAGTCTTTTTCGTGAATTGATCTGATTTTTCTGGCCGTTCGTTAGCTTCTTCCTTAGCACCACATGAGGTGAGTAGGAGGACGAGAATAAGTAGGATCACAAATAGCTTTTTCATTGAGCACCTCCTTGCTGTCAAGTTAACGCACTTTAGATTTACACTTGTGAAGAAAAAAGGTTCCCTCCCTACTTGCGAAATGGATTTTAAAATACAAACCAAAGAGCGAAAGGAACCACATCTGAAAATATTATACTAAATAAGAGTGTACATTCAAATTCAGTATGTTCATAAGACAAATGTAGTTTTAAATTATCCAACAATAAGGCATCAGATATCCGATGTTTTTGTTAAGAGAAAAGGCGGCGTCGCCGTCATCAATACGGCATCTTCACCGGTGTCAGCATAGTACGACTTGCGTCTTCCGACAACCTTGAAACCAAATGCGGAATAAAGACGTCGCGCATGGGAATTGCCTTCGCTGACTTCAAGCATGATCGAGGCAGCTTCCATGGCCTTGCCGCGACGCATGACTTCTGTCATCAATAATGCGCCGATGCCGAGATTCCGGACATCAGGCAGCACGGCAATGCGCTGGATTTCAAAGACATCAACGAGAACCTGAACGGCTATAAAGCCGAGAAGAGATGATGCTCCTGACATTTCTTGTGATTTTTGATCTGCGCCCGCCACATCATGCTGGCTTAACTTCGAACGAACAAGGGCGCATGATTCTGGATTGGTCTTCGTAACTTCATCGGGATACGAATAATTCTCCTCCAAAACAGCGCGTAACTCAAATGCAGATTTATTCAAAGGATATGATTTGAGTTCGGTTTTCACCTCCGCTACCAGCAAAAATCGATCTTGGTTGTCCGTGACAAAAAATAGTTCCAGCGCGTCGCGACTCCAAGGCGACGTGAACGATTGCGCCTCGATCATAGCGACGTCATCAAGATCGTCAATCCGAGCGTCGCGCACATAAATTGATCGATTATTGATTCGGATTCCATTCGAAGAAACATTCATGTTTGCTTCTGTCTTTCGGCCGACGGCGCAATCGCGTAGTGCGCATCGAGTTTGAAAGGATCCGTTTCCGCAACGCCGCTTTCCCAGTCCTCATACGCCAGCTGTGCTACCGCGGACGCGCGAATGATCTGGCGTTCAGCAGGTGCCCGCACAGTGATAAATGGAAGATCGATGATCTCTTTTTCAAAAACGGAAAGTCCGTTTCCGGTGACGATGACACGCTCCTCTTCCCTAATCATCGGCGCCACGTGGTGAACGAGCGCTTCAATCGATCGAGGCTCATCGGAGCAACAAGCCTTTCCGTCTCGGTAAAGTGACGCGTACACACGGCCGCCGCGTGCGTCAAACATTGGCAACACAAGTGCGCCCTTTTCTTGTGCCACACGCGCCAGAGCACGCAAAGACGATATGCCGATCGCCATACTCCCCGACGCATACGCCATTGCCTTCACGGTAACAAGTCCCGATCGGATCCCGGTGAAAGATCCGGGACCGCTCGCCACGGCGAAAAGCTCGACGTCGTTTAAATTCATGTGACACGACGCCATAAGAGAATCGATCAAAGGCTGCAGTGTCACCGCGTTTTTAAGGTCTTTAGAAGAAACCGTGTTTTCGCCCAGAAGCTCTCTGTCGCGCATGAGCGCAACAGAGACGGAATAACCCGATGTATCAACACCTAAGATGATCATAGTATCCCTTTCAACAGATCGCTCTTTACGTCGGCAAAGAAGAGCAACAATGTTAACCCCTTCGGCAACATAGCGGTTCCCTCATCACACAGCACACAGAAACAAAACGGAGGTGAGCTAAAAGTCATCCGCAGCGCGATGGCCCTCTTCCCAATCCTCAAACGCTTTCACGAATCGATCGGCCTTGGATAAAGGCGCCTCGAGTGTCACATAACGGCAATCATCATCCGCAACGTCGTCAGAAAGCTGTTCTAGTCGAATCTCTACGACATCATGGGGCAACACGTCGCGAACTTGACATCCCCATTCGATGAAGAGAACGGCATCTTCCGCGATCAGATCGTAAAAGCCGAGATGAAGGAACGCGTCGGCGTCATTAAGTCGATAGACATCCATATGATGCAAGAAAAGACCGTTCGGATCTTGCGGCGCATGCGTATGCAACAGCGTAAAGGTAGGACTGGATACGGAACTTCGGACGCGCAAACCTTTGGCAAGACCGGTTACAAGGCACGTTTTTCCTGCTCCTAACGTGCCCGATAAAAGAACCACATCGCCTCCGCGAAGAGATGCGGCAAGCGCGTAACCGAGTGCTTGCGTCTCCTCAGGCGATGTGGTCGTAATGGTCTTTTTTACAACATCGGATTCCATTTTGCAAAAAACGGATTAACGCTTGGAGAACTGGGAGGCCTTTCTGGCTTTCTTAAGTCCGTACTTCTTGCGTTCTTTAACACGAGAATCTCGTGATAAGAATCCGGCTTTTTTCAGTGTGGCCTTGTACTGTTCTTCGTCAGCGTCGACGAGCGCGCGGGCGATGCCGTGGCGGACGGCGCCTGCCTGTCCTGACAATCCGCCGCCTTTGACGTTGACCCTGACGTCAAACTTATCTGTCGTATCCGTCGCCACCATCGGTTGACGGACGATGACGCGCAACGTCTCTACAGGGAAATACGACTCAAACGAGCGCTTATTGATCTCAACTTTTCCGCTTCCGGGATATAGACGGACGCGCGCGATGGCCTTCTTTCGACGACCGGTACCGTAATAAAAATCTTTTTGTTCTGCCATAACTGTGCTCCTTCACCTTATAACGCTAACTCAACCGGTTTTTGTGCTTCATGCCGGTGTTCCGGTCCCGCATAAACCTTCAGTTTACGGAACATGGCACGTCCAAGCGGACCTTTCGGAAGCATGCCGCGGACGGCCGATTCAAGTACGCGTTCAGGGTGCTTATCCAGAAGGCGCTCCATGGGAACCTCGCGCAATCCGCCCGGATAACCCGAATAGCGCCGATACATTTTCAGCGATTTCTTATTGCCGGTGACCGCAATTTTCTCAGCGTTCACGACGATCACAAAATCGCCCATGTCGGCGTGAGGCGTGTACTCCGGCTTGTTCTTGCCGCGCAGTATGGAGGCG
>JAAZKK010000028.1 GCA_012799825.1 Clostridiaceae bacterium
AGTTTCATTTCAATATTCTGAGCGAGTGCCTTTTTTCCATCAGGCTGCATGGAAATATCCTTTTCCTGTCTCATTGTTCCAGGCTGGCAGGATTCAACAAAAAATCAAAGATGCTCATGACTAGAACACCACTGTCGTTATAATGTGGGGCTGGTGCATCCTTTGTAATGATGATCTTCTTGAACCCATCGCCTGTCAGCATCAATGAGCGTTGTTCCTGCTCCATTTTCCCTTGGTTAGGTATGGCGTAAGCAGATTGAATATAGAAGCGTTTTGAACCCTTATTGCACACAAAATCTATTTCAAGCTGCTTGCGGATGCTGGCACCATCCTTGTCGGTACTATTCACTACCACAACACCTACATCTACATTAAATCCTCGTATTCTTAACTCATTGAAAATGATATTCTCCATGGTGTGGGTTTCCTCCAGTTGACGGAAGTTTAACCGCGCATTGCGAAGTCCGATATCGGTGAAGTAGTATTTGACCGGGGTGTTGATATACTTCTTTCCCTTGATATCGTAGCGTATCGCACTGTCAATTAGAAACGCATCCTGCAGATAGTCGATGTATTTGGTAATGGTCGTCTTGCTGATGGTCTTTTGCTTAACACTTTTGAAGGTAGCAGACAGCTTGGTCGGGTTAGTGAGAGAGCCAATGGCGGAGGATAGAATGTTCAGCAAATCCTCCAGCTCAGCACGGTTGCGAATTTTATGTCTTCCTACGATATCCGAAATATATGTTTCTTCAAAGAGCGATTTCAGAAAAGCAATTTTTCCCTCAGGCTTTTCAAAACGAAGGACAAGGGGCAATCCGCCGTAAAGCATATACTCATTCCAGCCGTCCTGCTTTGTACCGGAGTAAACCGACATAAATTCAGAAAAATTCAGCGGAAACATATGAATCTCGTCGCCACGTCCTCTAAACTCAGTAATGACATCCTTAGACAGAAATCTGGCGTTACTTCCAGTCACATACACATCTACGTTTTTTTTACGGATGAGGCTGTTAAGCACGGCTTCAAACTCGCCTAAAAGCTGTACCTCGTCAAGAAGAACATAGTGCATCCCGTCATCTGCAATCTGTTCTTTCAGATATGGCATCAACACATAGGGGTCTTGAAACCGTTTGTTCTCAAATGCGTCAAACGCTATTTCGATGATGTGATTGCTGTCCACTCCTTCTGAGCGAAGATGCTCCTTGAAAAGATTGAACAGCAGAAAGGACTTTCCACAGCGACGGACACCAGTAACGACCTTGATAAGGCCATTGTGTTTCTTGCTAATGAGTTTGTTCAAATATATATCTCTTTTCACTACCATGTTTCCGCCCTCCTAATGGATATATTTGCGGGTAAGCGCAGTTTTGTTCATTGTTATAATACCCGATACGGGGTTGCTTTGCAATCTTATATTGAACTTTTTTGCGCATACCCGCATTTTCATCCAGCAGAAGTGCGCGTGGCAATGTAGACCGAGGCTACATGGCATATCAGGATATTTCAGGCATCAAGACTTATGGCCCGGCAATCGGAGCTTTGCAGCCAGTTCAGGAACAGCCTCCAAGGGGGAGAGGGCAGGCTGTTTGGGCCATGTATCACTGTGGTTCCCCATATCATCAGCATTGTCTTTTCGCTTGCCAAACAAGGGTTTCTGCCGCATCAAACGTTCCAGGGGATTGTCTGTAAAACAGGTTATGATTCTTCCTCCTCATTCAGGTCGCCCATGTCATCCTCCTCATCGTCAAATGCATCGTCTTCAAATCCATCCATCTCATCAAAGGCTGGAACCTGTTTAGCTTTTTCGCCGCCCTTTCCACGCTTGATGTAGAAGAAAGCGCCGCCGCCTGCTACGGCTAGTACCGCTATCAGGATAATGCCGCCCATGCCCGTGCCTTTGTTAACGGGCGCTGGCGGCGTTTCCGGCTCAGATGTCGGCGCAGGCTTGGGGGTAGGCGTAGGCGCAATGCCTTTGCATTCTGTCATGTCTTTCTTGCATACCGGACAAGAGATGTTAACTGCCCCTGGCTGGCACTTATCTTTACAGATGCAGGACTGGGTTAAACCTTCTTTTTCCTCGTCATCCAGCAGGGTCATCAGGTCTGCTTCATCCACCTTGTTCAGAAAGAAGGTATCAAACTGCTCGCCTGCCGTGTCCGTAGGCTTGTCGTAGTCAATGACCAGGAAGAAGGGGTTGCCCTTTCTGGTTTCCAGGGTGACAAACTGCTTGTTGGTGTGCTTGTCAAACAACAGGTCACGGGTGACGGCATTACCCTCTACCGTAAGAGGACTGCCCGTTGTGACAGCAGCGGGCGCGACGGTTGATGCAGGATACAGTGCACTATACGGGTCAGGCGTCCAGTGGGGAATGTCCTCACAGAAAATGTACTCAGAGTAGTCACTCTCCTGCGCCATGCTCATGGTTGTCAGGCACAGCAGGAACAGCGCCGTCAGTAAACAAATGAAACGCTTAGGCATGGCTTGTATCCTCCTGTGCAGGACGTGCCTTGGGCACAATGGATTGTGTTTTTGCTCTGTCCAGCAGGTCTTGTAGCATTTGAGGGGTAACATTGCATTCATTGAGCATTTG